>JANYFX010000688.1 GCA_025359585.1 Rhizobacter sp.
CCGTCGAGCTCGGCGAACTTGTCGCCCTGGATGTGGAAGATGCGCATCGCTTGCGGCACCGGCTCAACGGTGCGCCGGGTGCGGCATCGCGCGTCCGCGCATCGTCAGCGCGAGACGGCCGGCAGCAGCCGGGCCGCCTCGAGGGCGAAATAGGTGAGCACGCCGTCGGCCCCGGCGCGCTTGAAGGCGAGCAGGCTTTCCATCATCACCGCGTCGTGGTCGAGCCAGCCGTTCTGCGCGGCGGCTTTGAGCATCGCGTACTCGCCGCTCACCTGGTAGGCGAAGGTCGGCACCTTGAACTCGTCTTTTACGCGGCGCACGATGTCGAGGTAAGGCATGCCGGGTTTGACCATCACCATGTCGGCGCCTTCGGCCAGGTCGAGCGCCACTTCACGCAGCGCTTCGTCGGTGTTGGCCGGGTCCATCTGGTAGACCTTCTTGTTGCCCTTGCCGAGGTTGGCCGCCGAGCCGACCGCGTCGCGGAACGGGCCGTAGAAGGCGCTCGCGTACTTGGCGCTGTAGGCCATGATCCGCGTGTGGATCAGGCCGCGCGCTTCGAGCGCGCTGCGGATCGCGCCGATGCGGCCGTCCATCATGTCGCTGGGCGCCACGATGTCGACACCGGCTTCGGCCTGCACCAGCGCCTGGTGCGTCAGCATGGCCACGGTCTCGTCGTTGAGGATGTAGCCGGTCGGGTCGAGCAGGCCGTCCTGACCGTGGGTGGTGAACGGGTCGAGCGCCACGTCGGTCATCACGCCGAGTTCGGGAAAGCGTTCTTTCAAGGCCCGCACGACGGTCGGCACCAGTCCCTTGGCGTTGAGGGCTTCGCGGCCGTCTTCGGTCTTGAGCGAAGGCTCGAGAACCGGGAACAGGGCCATCACCGGAATGCCCAGGCGCACACACTCTTCGGCCACCGGCAGCAGGCGGTCGAGCGTGAGGCGCTGCACGCCGGGCATGGACTTGACGTCTTGCGAGATGCCGCTGCCCGCGAGCACGAAAACCGGCAGGATCAGGTCGGAGCAAAGCAGCTGGTTTTCACGCACCAGAGCGCGGGTGAAAGCATCGCGGCGCAGGCGACGCGGGCGGCTGGCGGGGTACGGGGCGGGTGTGTGCATCGAGGCGCCTGTCGGTTGGAGCGCACCGGCTGAAACGCGACGAGATCGGCGTGGAACTTCGCTCTCGAAACCGGGCGTGGATCGCGGGTCGGGCGGCGGTAGTAAATCACGCCGCATCTGCTAAAGTAGATATCGAATGATAGCTGCAAGGCCGTCATTCCCTGCTTTTCCTCCCTGAGCAGGTGCCTTGTCGTGTGACAGCGCTGAGGCATTTCAGGCCCTGGCCTCGCGGCCAGGGCTTTTCTAATGGCGAAGCCTGCGGATGCCCCGCGGCCATAATGCCGCGATGCTCTGGATCAAAGCCTTTCACATCGTCTTCGTCGCAAGCTGGTTCGCCGGTTTGTTCTACCTGCCACGCCTGTTCGTGAACCTGTGCAGCGTGCCCGCCGACAGCCATGCCGAGCGCGAGCGGCTGTTGTTGATGGCACGCAAGCTGTACCGCTTCGCCAGCATCCTCATGATCCCGGCGGTCGGCCTCGGCCTTTGGCTCTGGCTCAGCAACATGAAGGCCTGGGGCGGCGGCTGGTTGCATGTGAAGATCGTGCTCGTGCTGCTGGCGATCGGCTACCACCACGCCTGCCGTTCCTTGCTGCGCAGCTTCGAGCAGTTCAACAACAAACGCAGCGAGCGCTGGTTCCGCGTCTTCAACGAATCGGCCGTTTTGCTGTTCACGGCGATCGTGATCCTGGTGGTCGTCAAGCCGTTCTGACCTCTCCCGATGTCGCGCCACCGCAGCTCCGCAACACCGCTGGCGCTGCTGTTCGGCGCGTTGATCGTCTATGCGAGCCTTTACCCGTTTTCGGGTTGGCGCGTGCCCGGCGTGCCGCTGCTCGCTTTTGTGGTTGCACCGTGGTCGCATTGGTGGACATGGTTCGATCTGGTGGCCAACCTGATCGGCTACATGCCGCTCGGCGCGCTGGTTTTCGGCGCGCTGGTGCGCACCGGAACACCGCCGCCGCGGGCGGTCTTGCCGGCGCTCCTCGTGGGTGCAGGCTTGTCGTTCACGATGGAGTTCCTGCAGAACTTCCTGCCGAACCGCGTGGCCTCCAATGTCGACCTCGGGCTCAACGCGAGCGGCGCGCTGCTGGGCGCGTTGCTGGGCTCGGTGGTTCATTCGCGAGGGGGTGTCGAGCGCTGGCAAGTGGCCCGAGACCGCTGGTTCATCGGCCGAAGTGCCGGCGGCATCGCGCTGCTGTTGTTGTGGCCGCTCGGCTTGTTGTTTCCCTTGCCGGTGCCGCTCGCTGTGGGGCAGGTGCTGGTGCGTGTGCAGGCGGGGATCGCGGCGCTGGTGCAGGGCACGCCGGTCGCGCCCTGGTTCGAAAGCTGGCTCGATGCCGAACTCGAGCGCACCGCGCTCTCGCCCGGTGGCGAGTTTTCGCTGATCGCACTCGGCCTGCTCGCGCCCTGCCTGGTGGCTTTCGTGGTGGCGCGGCCGGGCTGGCGCCGGCTCGTGTTGGTGCTCGGCGCGGCCGCACTCGGCGGCCTGGCGACCACGCTCTCGACCGCGCTCAACTTCGGCCCGCAACACGCGCTCGCGTGGAGCACGCCGCAAGCGCTGGCGGCACTGGGCTTCGGCGCGGCACTCGCGGCTTTGCTCAGCGTGCTGCCGCGCCGCGCCGCCGCGGGCCTCGGCCTGATCGTGCTGACGGCGCTCGTGTTGTTCGTGGCGCAGGCGCCGTCCGACCCGTACTTTTCCGAGAGCCTGCAAGCCTGGGAACAGGGCCGCTTCATCCGCTTTCATGGCGCTGCGCGCTGGGTCGGCTGGCTCTGGCCGTATGCCGCGATCGCCTACCTGCTGGCGCGGCTGGGCGCGCGCGAGGAAGGGTGACAAGAAGGGGCTTGTGTGGCGCCTCTTAAAATGCGCGCATGAGCTACTACAAACGTCACATCTTCTTCTGCCTCAACCAGCGCGACAAAGGCGAAGACGCCTGCACCAACCACGGTGCGCAGGCCGGCTTCGACCATTGCAAGTCACGCGTCAAGGTTGAAAAGCTGTCAGGCCCCGGTGGCGTGCGCGTCAACAAGTCGGGTTGCCTCGACCGCTGCGCCGGTGGCCCCGTGGCGGTGGTCTACCCCGATGCGGTCTGGTACACCTTCGTCGACAAACACGACATCGACGAGATCGTCGATTCGCACCTCAAGAACGGCAAGGTCGTCGAGCGCTTGTTGCTGCCCGCGAGCGTGGGCCGCTGAAGCGCCACGATGAACTCCAGCACCGTTCGCACCCGCATCCCGGGCCCTGCAGGCGAAATCGAATGTGCCATCGACGCGCCGGCCGGCGCGCCCCGCGGCACGGCCGTGGTCTGCCACCCGCACCCGCAACACGGTGGCACGCTCGACAACAAGGTGGCGCAGACGCTGGCGCGCGCCTTCGTGCAGCTCGGCTGGCGCAGCGTGCGTTTCAACTTCCGAGGTGTCGGTGCCTCGGCGGGGGTGTGGGACGAAGGCGTGGGCGAGATCGACGACGCGCTGGCCGTGATCGCAGCGCACTGCGACCCGGCCATGCCGTTCATGCTCGCCGGCTTCTCGTTCGGTGCTTACGTCGCGTCACAGGCTGCGGCGCGTTTGCCCGATGATGCAAAGCCGCAGCGGCTGGTGCTGGTCGGCCCGTCGACGCAGCGCCAGGACCCGGGCCCGGCGCCGGCCGACACGCTGGTGATCCACGGCGAGAGCGATGACGTGGTGCCGCTCGCGGCCACGCTAGCCTGGGCCCGGCCACAGAACCTGCCGGTGATCGTGTTCCCCGGTGTCGGCCACTTCTTCCACGGCCAGCTCGCGCTGCTGAAAACCGTGATCGTGCAGGAACTGCAGCCCCGCGTTCCGCTCTGATCCGCAGCTCGTCTCTTCGATGCGCTGCACTGCGACCCGCGCAGTGCGCGCCGCTTCTCTCTTCACTGGGTTGTCAATGAAACGCTTGTTCTCTCTCGCTCTCGCCGTGCTGCTCACCGGCACTGTTTTCGCCCAGGCGCCGCAGCCACCCGAAGTCGCGGCCAAGAGTTTCCTGGTGCTCGACATGACGAGCAACCAGACCCTGGCCGAGCGCGAGGCCGACACCTCGGCCGACCCGGCATCGCTGACCAAGCTGATGAGCCTGTACGTGGTCTTCACCGCGATCCACGACAAGAAGCTCACGCTGGAGCAGAAGCTGCCGGTCTCCAAGCGCGCGTGGGACGAGCGCAAGGCCGGCGGCTCGCTGATGTTCATCGACACGACGATGACACCGACCGTCGACGAACTGCTCAAGGGCGAGATCGTGCAGTCGGGCAACGACGCGGCCGTGGCACTGGCCGAGGCCGTGGGTGGCACGCTGGAGCAGTTCGTCGCGATGATGAACCGCCAGGCGGTCGCCTTCGGCTTGAAGAACACCGTGTTCAAGAACGTCACCGGGCTGACCGAAGCCGGCCACCGCAGCACGGCGCGTGATCTGGCCGTGATCGCCACGCACGTGATCCGCGACTACCCGGAGTTCTTCGCCTACTACGCGATCAAAGAATACAAGTACAACAACATCAACCAGCCGAACCGCAACCTGCTGCTGCGCCGCGACCCGTCGGTCGATGGGCTGAAGACCGGCTTCACCGACGCCGCCGGCTACTGCTTGATCGCAACAGCACAGCGTGAGTTCCCGAACCTCGGCGCGGATGGCAAGGGCCCGGGCAAGCGCCGCATCCTGACCGTCGTGCTGAACACCACGTCGATGGAAGCACGTGCGGGCGAGAGCCAGAAGCTGCTGAACTGGGGCTTCCAGGCCTTCGACACGCTGCGCCTGTTCGACGATGTCAAACCGATCGTCACGCCGCCGGTCTGGAAGGGCAAGGAGAACGTGGCCAAGCTCGGCGCCGCAGGTGGGCTGTTCGTCAGCGTGGCCAAGGGCGAAGGTGGCAAGCTGCAGACCAAGGTCGAGCGCACCGACCCGCTGGTGGCGCCGCTCGCCAAGGGCCAGCGTGTCGGCACGATCAAGGTCACGACCGCCACCGGCACACCGGTTCTCGACGTGCCGCTGGTGGTGCTCGAACCGATCGAGCAGGCCGGCATCTTCGGCCGCGCCTGGGACGCCCTGCGGCTCTGGATCAAGTAGTCTTCGCCCACACGCTGGAGCCGCACCATGCAAACCCTGCCCGACACGCTGTGCTACCTGAACGGCGAGTACAGCCCGCTGCACCTGGCCAAGGTCTCGGTGCTCGACCGCGGCTTCATCTTCGGCGACGGGATCTACGAAGTGGTGCCGGCCTACGGCGGGCGTTTGTTCCGCTTCGACGAACACATGGCGCGGTTGAATCGCAGCCTGTCGAAACTGCGCATCGCGAACCCGCACAGCCGTGAGGAGTGGCTGGAGCGTTGCCGCACGCTGGTGGCGGCATTGATCGACAAGACCGGTGCGCCGGACCAGATCGTCTACATCCAGATCACCCGCGGCGTGGCGCTGCGCGACCACGTGATGCCGGCCGACGTGCCGCCCACCGTCTTCATGATGTGCAGCGCGATGAAGCCGGCCACGCCCGAGCAGCGCCACCAGGGTGTGAGCTGCGTGACGGCGCGCGACTTCCGCTGGGAGCGCGGCGACATCAAGAGCATCTCGCTGCTCGGCAACGTGCTGGCGCGACAGATGTCGGCCGACCATGGCGCCCTTGAGACCATCATGTTCCGCAACGGCCATTTGACCGAAGCGGCGGCCAGCAACGTGTGGATCGTGCACGAAGGTGCGCTGCTCGGCCCGCCGAAGAGCGAGCACGTGCTCGAAGGCATTCGCTACGAGCTGATCCGCGAGCTGTGCGAAGAGGTGGGGATCGCCTACAACCTGCGGCCGATTCCGGAGGCCGATGTGTTCTCGGCCGACGAGGTTTTGCTCAGCTCGGCCACGAAAGAGTTGCTGCCCGTGACGATGCTCGACGGCCAGCCGGTCGGCCACGGCGCCTTGCGTGGCAAGCCCGGGCCGGTTTATTCGCGCCTCCACGAGGCTTACCAGCGGGCCAAACTGACGCAGTCGATCTGACCACGCAGGTTGCGCCACGCCGCAGCGCCCCCATCTTCGAGCGCATGAACGCCGCCGCCATGCAAGACATTCCGCC
>JANYFX010000730.1 GCA_025359585.1 Rhizobacter sp.
GTTCATGACCGTGGCGCCGTCGTCCTGCTCGCGGCGCAGCGAGGGCAGCCAGGCGATGGCGGCATCGGGCAGGGCGCGCCGGCCGAGCGCGGCCAGCACCGGCTGCGGGCCGATCTCGATGGCCACGCCGATGCCGCTGCCCGCAGCGCTGCGCAGCGCGTCGAACCAGCGCACCGGCGCCTGCAGTTGCCGCAGCCAGTAGTTCGCGCTGCCCCAGTCGGCCGCGGCGGCCAGGCCGGTCAACGACGAGATGACCGGGCAACGCGCAGGCGAGGCGACGATGCGGCTCGCGGCCGCTTCGAAGCGCGCCAGCATCGGCTGCATGCGCGGCGAGTGGAAGGCGTGCGAAACGGCCAGCGGCTCGACCCGCACGCCCATTGCCACGAACGCCGCCGACAGGGCCTGCACCGCATCCGCGTCGCCCGACACCGCCGTCTCGCCAGGGCCGTTGATGCCCGCCACCGCGAGCACGCCGGCGATGCCGGCCATGCGCTCGCGCACCTCCGCTTCGGACGCGAACACCGCCGCCATCGCACCACCGGCGGGCAGCGCCTGCATCAGCGCGCCGCGCAGGGTCACCAGGGTCGCCGCATCCTCGAGCGTCAGCACGCCGGCGCAGCACGCTGCGGCGAACTCGCCGACCGAATGGCCGAGCACGACGGAGGGCTGGACACCGACGCTGCGCCACCACTCGGCGAGCGCGTATTCGATCGCGAAGAGGGCGGGCTGGGTGTAGCCGGTGCGGTTCAGCAGGCTGGCATCGGCGCTGCCGACCAGATCGAGCAGCGGCCGGTCGATCAAGGGGTCGATGACCGCGGCGCAGCGCTCGAAGGCGGCCCGGAACACGGAGCTCGACTGCAGCAGGCGCCGCCCCATGCCGGCATGCTGCGCGCCCTGGCCGGTGAACAGGAAAGCGACGCCGGGCCGGTCGATGCCGACGCGCCCCTGCACGATGCCGGCGCCACTTTCGCCATGCGCTGCGAGGCGCAGCCGAAGCACGAGCTCGGCCGCGTCTGGTGCGCTCACCGCGAGCCGGTGCGCCAGATGCGAGCGTGCCGCGCCGCTTGCCTGGCACAGCGCTTCGGCCGAGTCCGCGCCGTCGAGACGCCGGGCATGGGCCAACGCGAGTTCCTGCAACGCGGCCGGGCTGCGCGCCGACACGGTCAGCAGCAAGGCGGGCAGGGCCTCGCCCGCCGCACTGGCAAGGTCCGGTGGCGCTTCTTCCAGGACGACGTGCGCATTGGTGCCGCTGAAGCCGAATGCGCTGACGCCGGCGAGGCGGCGTCCGGCGATCGCCGGGAACTCTTCCAGCCGGGTCGGCACACGCACCGGGATGGAATCCCAGGGGATGTGCGGCGTCGGCTCACGGAAGTTCACGTTGGGCGGGATCTGCCGGTGCCGCAGCGCCAGCACGGTCTTGATGAAGCCCGTGACGCCCGCAGCACATTCGAGGTGGCCGACATTGGACTTCACCGTGCCCACCCACAGCGGCGCATCGGTGCTGCGCTGCGCGCCATAGGCTTCGGTGATCGACTCCATCTCGATTGGGTCGCCGAGCGAGGTGCCGGTGCCATGCGCCTCGACGTAGGCCACGCCACCCGGCTCCACGCGCGCAGCCGCCAGCGCCTCGCGCATCACGGCGGCCTGGGCCAGCCCGTTGGGCACCCCGAAGCCGCTGCTGCGGCCGGCCTGGTTGACGGCCCAGCCGCGCACCAGCGCCCAGATGCGGTCGCCGTCGGCGCGTGCGTCGGCGAGGCGCTTGATGAGCACCACGCCGCAGCCCTCGGCGCGCACGAAGCCGTTGGCCGAGGCGTCGAAGGTCTTGCAGTGGCCGTCCGGAGAAAGCATGCCCCAGCGCGCCAGCGAGAGCAGCAGTTCGGGCGTCAAGATCATGTTGACGCCGCCCGCGATCGCCAGCCGCGATTCGCCGTCGCGCACGCTGCGGCAGGCGCGGTCGATCGCCACCAGCGACGACGAGCAGGCCGTGTCGATCGCCATCGACGGGCCTTGCAGGCCGAGCGTGTAAGACACGCGCCCCGCGGTCGCGTTGATGGTGTTGCCCGAGACGATGTAGGCATCGTGCTCCGCGCCGGACAGGCGCTGGTTGAGCAGCTGCAGGTAGTCGGAGGTGGTGGTTCCGACGAACACGCCGCAGCGCGAACCCTTCAGGCCGAGCGGCGGGATGTTCGCGCGCTCGAGGGCCTCCCAGGCGACCTCGAGGAACAGGCGCTGCTGCGGGTCCATCAACTGCGCTTCGCGCGCGCTGATGCCGAAGAACTCGGCATCGAAACCGTCGACCCGCGGCAGCATGCCGGCCTGGTTCGGCACGCGTGCGCCGGCCGCGGCGCCGACACGCTCGAGCGCGGCCTGGTCCCAGCGGTCCGGCGGGATGTCGACGATCGCGTCGCCGCCGCGGCACAGCAGGTCCCAGAACGCGTCGATGTCGGGTGCACCGGGAAAGCGGCAGGCGGCGCCGACGATCGCCAGCGGTTCGTGGCGTGCCGATTCCAGCGCGTCGACACGCTCGCGCATCTTGCGCAGCGCGGCCAGGGCCTGGCGCTCCATGTCGCCGGTGCCGGGGCCCGCGGCGGTCGTCATGGTCGATCCTCGCTGGCCGCGTCGAGCGTCTCGCCGAGGTCCTTCAGCTCTGCCACCAGCGCGCGCCGGACCTCTTCGTCGGACAGGCCCGCGATCATTTCGTGCGCTGCCTCGGCCGGCGCCGCGCGATCCGGCGGCAGCGCGAGCAGGCCGAGCAGATGCTCGGCGAGCGGCGCCACGCTCGGGTGGTTGAAGGTGACGGTCGCCGGCAACGTGAGGCCGAGCCGGGCAGCCAGGCGGCGGCGCAATTGCATCGCCATCAGAGAGTCCAGGCCCAGTTCGAAGAAGCCCTTGCCCGGGTCGACGGCCTGCGGACCCGCCAGCCCGAGCACGCCGGCGAGTTCGGCGCGGACCACGGTGGCAATCCGCTCGCGCCGGCCGCGTTCCGGCAGGCCGCTGAGTTCGGCGCGCAGGTCTGTTTGTGGTGCCGGCACCGGCGCTTCGTCGCGGCGCAACGGCAGGTCGGCGGCCAGCCGGTCGAGGAAAGGCCGCCGGCCATGCACCTGGTAGGCGGCGCCGGCGGTCGGCCAGTCCACGTCGGCGACCATGCACTGCGGCACGCGCTCGTGCACCAGGCCCGACAGGACGGCGAACGCCGTGGCGTCGGGCATGCTGCGAAAGCCGAGGTGTTCGAGGCCCGAGCGGCGTTCGCCGTCGAGCAGGCGGATCTCGCTCCACGCGCCCCAGTCGACGCAGGTCGCCGCCAGGCCGAGTGCGGCACGTTGCCAGGCGAGCGCGCCGAGGAACTGGTTCGCCGCAGCGTAGGCCGCGAGGCCCTTGGCGCCGAACAGCGCGGTGCCGGACGAGAACATGACGAAAAGATCGAGCGGCATGTCGCGCGTCAGTTCGTGCAGCACCAGGCTGCCTTGCACCTTGGCGCGCAGCGCGTCGGCGAGGTCGGCCGGCGTGAGCTCGCGCAGTGCCTGGAAGCGGATCGCCGCCGCCGCGTGGACGACGCCCCGCACCGTTTTTCCGTCGGCCCGAAGCCGCTCGAACAAGCGCCCCATCGCAGTGGCGTCGGCCACGTCTGCGGATTCGGCGATCACCTCGACACCGCGCGCGCGCAGGCTGTCGATCGCCGCAGTGAGTGGCGGCCCGGCCGGCGGGCCACGGCGCCCGACCAGCACCAGCGTGCGGGCGCCGTGGTCGGCGAGCCATGCCGCGACCTTCGGGCCGAGGCCGCCGTAGCCTCCGGTCACGAGGTAGGCGCCACCCGCGTCCAGCGCCAGCGCTGCGGGCGCGGGCAGCGTGCGCGGCGCGAGGCGCGCGACATGCCGGACACCGTGGCGGATCGCGACCTGGTCTTCGCCATCGCCCGCGGCCAGGCTGTCGAGCAGGGCCGCGACCGACTGTGCCTCGGTGGCGCCAGGGTCCAGGTCCACCAGGCCGCCCCAGTGGGCCGGATGCTCCAGCGCGAGCGAGCGGCCCAGGCCCCACAGCAGCGACTGGTGCGGTGCGAACTCGTGGTCTGTCGCGGCTACGCGCTGGGCGGCGCGGGTGGCGATCCACAGCCGGGTGCCGCCACTGTCCGCGAGCCGGCGCGCCCAGGCGAACGCACTGTCGATCGCCTCGAGGTGAGTGGTGTCGGCCGGCGCATCCAGGGCGCTGCAAAAGACGACGCCTTGCACCGAATCGTCAGGCCGTCGGGGCAGTGCACCGGTGTCGACGCATTCGCACCCGCCGCCTTCGGCGCGGATCGCGTCGGCGAGCCGCGCCCCGATGCCGCTGCGGTCGCCGACGACCCACCAAGCGCTGCCGTCGAAACGCCGCAGCGCCGTGGTGGTGGCGGTGTGCACCGCGCGGGCCAGCAGCAGCGCCTGCGGATGGACTGCCTTCTGCGACAGCCCGGCGGCCAGCGCGTGCACGCCGTCGAAGCCCGCCGCGGCAAGCAGATCGACCCACGCGCCGGCGTCGAGCAGCGCGTGGTCGTGGCGCAGCGGTGCGTCGTCGAAGCGCCACCAGCCTTCGGTCATGCCGAACGAGAGGTCGATCCAGGCCCGGCGCGCCACGCTCTCGATCACGACCAGCACGCCGCCCGGCGCGAGCAGGCTGCGCACGTGGCCAAGGGTGCGCCGCAAGTCGGCTGTGGCGTGCAGCACGTTGCTGGCGACCACGACATCGAATGCGCCCGGCGCGAAACCCTGGGCCTGCGGCGCCTGTTCGATGTCGAGGCGGCGGAAGCTGAAGTCGAGCGGCGCGCCCGCCAGCCGCGCTTCGGCCTCGTGGAGGAAGACCGGCGAGACATCGGTAAAACAATAGCTGCTGCCGGCCGGCAGCACCGGTATCAGCGCGCTCGTCGTCGCGCCGGTGCCGGCGCCGATCTCGACGGCCCGCAGCGGCCGCGCCACATCGATCGCGAGCCGGCCGATCGCGTCGGCGGCGAGCCGGTTGTACAGACGCGCGGAGGGCGTCTGCGTGTAGACCTGCGCGGCCGAGTCGCGCCCGTCCGGCGGGAACAGCAGCGCCAGCGGTTCGAGCGTGCCGCGCAATACCGCCGCCAGGCCCGCGCCGCAGCGGTCGAGCAGGGCGGTTTCGGTGCGCGCCGGCGCGTGTGGATCGGCGGCATCGCACAACGCGGCGCCTTGCGCAGTGACGAGCCAGTCGGTGCCGTCGCGCAACAGCGAGCCGGCCTGCCCGGCGATCTGCAACATCCTGCCCCACAAGTGCGCATGCCGAGGCAGCACGCCGCAGAAGGTGGCCGTTTCGGGTGTGATGCGCATGCCCGCCGCCAGGCCGAGGCCGAGCGTGCCAAGGGCGCGCCAAACGTGTGCGGCGCCGCGTGCCTCGAGGCTGGCTTGCGCAGCCGCCTCGCCAGCCAGAGCCTGCGCCTCGGGCCAGGTGGCCGCCAGTGCATCGAGTGCCGCTGCATGGCGTCCGATGTCGAACGCCGGCAGGGCCGGCGAGACGGGCGACGCCAGCCAGCCCATCTCGTAGCAGGCCGTCCGGTCGTCGGGCGCAGCGGGCTGCGTGGCGCGGCCGGTGACGCTGAACGCGAGCGCGCCGGCATCGGGCGCGTCGAGCCAGTGGCGCTGCCGCTGCCAAGGCTGGCGTGGCAGCGGCAGGACGCGGCGGCGCGGGTCCCGGCGCTGCTGCCAGTCGATCGCGACACCGGCCTCGTGGAGTGTGCCGAGGCTCGCCAGCAAGGCGGCACGCGCCGGCTTGTCGCGGCGAAGCGACGGACCGATGCTCACTTCGGCCTGCACTGCATCGGCCTGTGCCTGGATACCGGCACCGAGGGCGGGGTGCGGGCCGATTTCGAGGAAGCTTCGGTAGCCGGCGGAAAGCAGTTCTTGCACGGCCGGCGCGAAACGCACCGTCTGGCGCACGTTGCGGCCCCAGTAGGCGGCACCGAAGTCACCGGCACCGGCCCAGCGGCCGGTCACGGTCGACATCAGCGGCAGCAGCGCGGGCCGCGGCCGGATCGCCTGCAGCGCGCCGACGATGCCGGGAACATAACGCGCCATCTGCACGCCATGGAAAGCGTAGTCGACCGCCAGCGCGCGGGCCACGATGCCACGTGCCTGAAGCTGCGCAACGCAGGCGGCCAGTGCATCGGCGGGCCCGGACAGCACCGTCGACGCCGGCCCGTTCAGTGCAGCGACGGTGAGCTCGCCGCCGAACGCGGCAAGCTCGACCCGCAGGTCGGCCTCGGCGCATTCCACCTGCGCCATGCGGCCCTGGCCGAATGCCGGCTGCATCGCACGCGAGCGCTGCAGCACGACGGCTACCGCGTCGTCCAGCGTCAGCACGCCGGCCGCATGGGCCGCGGCGACTTCGCCGACGCTGTGGCCGACCACGGCACCGGGCGCGAGGCCCCAGGCGCGCCACAGCGCGGTCAGGCCGACCTGCAGCGCGAACAGCGCCGGTTGTGCGACCTCGGTGGCGGCGTGGCGCGCGCCTTCGCTGGCGTCGATCACCACCGGCAGCAGCTTCCAGCCGGCCGCGCGTTCGAACACCGTCGAGACCTCTTCGAGCGCCGCGCGAAAGACCGGCTCGGTGTCGAAGAGCTCGCGTCCCATGCCGGGCCACAGGCTGCCTTGGCCGGTGTAGACCCAGACCGGCCGTGTGTCGGCCCCGATCGCGGTGGCCGACGCGGCGCCGGCGAGTCGCGCCCGCAGAAGCTCGGCCAGCGTGTGCGGCGTGGCCCCGACCACCGCGACGCGGTGCGGGTGGTGGCTGCGTCGCACCGCTGCGGTGTGGACGAAGTCGTTCAGTTGTTCGGTCGGCAGGGTGTCGAGCGCGGCCGCGTGCTGACGAAGTGCTTGCACCAGCGCCGCCGGGCTGCGCGCGGAGACGGTGAGCAGTTCGTCGCGTGACGTGAGGGCAGCAGCGGATGACACGTCGCCGCGGTGCTCTTCGAGCACGACATGGGCATTGGTTCCACCGAAGCCGAACGAGCTGACCGATGCCACGCGCGGCAGCGGTCCGGCCGGCCAGGGCGCCAGCGCTGTCGGAATCACGAACGGCGTACCGTCGAGCCGCAAGTGTGGGTTGGGCCGCGTGAAATGCAGATTCGCGGGCACCTGGCCGCGCCGCAGGCACTCCACCGCCTTGACGAAGCCGGCGATGCCCGCCGCGCCTTCGAGGTGACCGATGTTGGTCTTGACCGCGCCGAGGAAACAGCGGTGCTCCGCATCGCGCGCCGGGCCGATCACCCGGGCCAGCGCCTCGACTTCGACCGGATCGCCGAGCGGCGTGCCGGTGCCGTGGGTCTCGACCAGGCCGACGCGCTCGGGCGTGATCGAGGCCATCGCCAGTGCGCGGCGGATCACGGCCTCCTGAGCAGGGCCGTTCGGCGCGGTCAGGCCGTTGCTCGCGCCGTCCTGGTTGACCGCCGAGCCGGCGATGACCGCGAGCACCGGGTCGCCGTCGCGCAACGCGTCGGACAAGCGCTTGAGCACGACGAGCGCGCAGCCTTCACCGCGCACGATACCGTCGGCGGCCGCATCGAAGCTGCGGCAGCGGCCGCCCGCCGAGAGAATCTGCAACTGGCTGAACGCGAGGCTCGCGCTCGGCAACAGCATCAGGTTCACGCCGCCGGCGAGCGCCAGATCGCATTCGCCGCTGCGCAGGCTCTGGCAGGCGAGGTGCACGGCGACGAGCGAGGACGAGCAGGCCGTGTCCACCGTCATCGACGGGCCGCACAGGTCGAACGCATA
>JANYFX010000758.1 GCA_025359585.1 Rhizobacter sp.
ACCGTGGGCACGCTGAACTGGCAGAGGCAGCGTGACGAAAAGGCCCGCGCGGCCGCCGCTGCGCAAGCCCAGGCGAGCGCCGCCGCAGCATCGCAGGCGAACGCGCTGGCGGCCGCCGTGCAGCTCTGCGAGTCGGGCAACCACGCACTGGCCTGGCAGCGTTTCGCAGAGATCGCCAAGGCCCAGCCCTACCAGCCCGCTTTGCGCCAGGCGCATGAAGACTGCGCGATGCGCTGGCTGCGCGAGATCCGCGTGCAGGCCGAGAAGGAGAGCTTCACCAACATCGTCGAGCGTGTGCTCCCGGTGCTGGCCGAAGGCGCCGCGGCGGCCACCGGGCAGCGCGCGGCCGACCTTCAGGCCCACATGGGCTGGGCCGACCACCTGCGCACGCGCGAAGGCGTCGGCGGGCTCGACCCGCTGCTGCACTACCGCAAGGCGCTGGCGCTCGACGCCGACAACGTCTACGCGCACACCCTGTGGGGCCACCTGACGATGGTGCAGAACGGGCCGATCGAAGAAGCGCGCCGGCACTTCGGCGTGGCGCTCGCCGGCGGGCGCGAACACGCCTGGGTGCGAACGATGCAGTTCGCGGCGCTGCTCTACTACACGTCCGGCCCCGGCCAGATCGACGCGGCGCGGGCGGCGAACGACATGCGCCTGCACGGCGAGACCCCTGAACCGCACTTGCCCGACCGCATGTGGACTTATGTTTACTACGACATGCTTCTGTCGCGCGAGCGACGCGACAACTTCGTCGCGGCGATCCACGATGCCGACGGCGTGGCCACGTTTCTGTGGCTCTTTCCCGAAGCCGAAGTGCGGCCGGACCGGCGTGCACAGTGGCGCTACATGCTCGCTTCGCTGGAAGAGGCGGCCGGCGATCGTGCCGGCGCCCGTGCGCGCTTCGAGGCGCTGCGCGACGAGCTCAAGCGCGAAGGCTCGTCGGGTCGCATCGTCGACATGACACTCGCTGCGCTGAAGCGCCTGCAAGCGTCCTGAGCACGCGCCAGCCTCAGAGTTCGACGATGCCCTTGAAGCCGCCATAGATCAGGCGCTTGAAGTCGAAGGGCGAGCTCGATGGGTCCATCATCTTCGCCAGCCGCGGGTCGGCCATCACCTTCGCGTTGATGCGGTCACGCGCCTTGCGCGAGCTGTAGACGATCCACGAGAACACGACGGTCTCGCCGTCCTGCAGCATCACGCTCTGCGGGAACGACGTGAGCTTGCCCGGCTTCACGTCGTCGGCCACGCACTCCATGTAGTGCAGCGCGCCGTGTTCCATCCAGACCTTGCCGGCCTTGCGCGCCATGCGGCGGTAGGCGGCGAGGTTCTTCGTCGGCACCGGAACCACGAATCCGTCAACGTACTGGCTCATGCGAAGTCTCCTGTCGGGTGGGTCGATCGGGCGCGGGTGTGCGCATGAAAACAGCGCCGATCACGGCAGCGATGGCGGCGAAGGAAGCACCGACCAGCAACGCAAGCTGGTAGCCCGCGTTGTCGGCGGCCGCAGGCGGCAGGCCGCTCGCCAGCGCACTGCCGGTGCGCGCTGCAGCGAGACTGGCGAGCACCGCCAAGCCGAGTGCGCCACCCATCATGAAGGCGGTGTTGACGACACCCGAGGCCAGGCCCGAGTCGCGCTCGCTCACGTCGCTCATCGCCGCGAGCAGCATCGGGTTCAGCGCCACACCGGCGCCCAGGCCGAGCAGCAACATGCCGGGCAGCACGTCGATGACAAACACGCCGTTCACCGGCGCGCGGGCGAACAGCGCCAGGCCTGCCGCGGCGAGCAACAGGCCGAAGGCGAGCGGGCCACGTGTGCCGAAGCGCATCACGATCTTCGCGGAGAAGCCGAGCGAGAGCAGTGCCATCACGATGTTGGCCGGCAGGAAGCCGAGGCCGACCTGCAGCGGCGTGTAGCCGAGCACCCGCTGCATGTAGAGCGCGCTGATGAAGAACCACGCGAACATCGCCGCGGCCCACAGCACCCCGGCGACGTTGGCGACCGCCACGTTGCGCAGGCGGAACAGGCCGAGCGGCATCAGCGGTGCGGCGACACGCGCTTCGATCGTGATGAACGCGGCGAACAACGCGGCCGCGCTGCCGAGCAGCACGAGCGTCTGCACCGACGCCCAGCCCGCCACGTTGCCGTCGACCACCGCATAGACCGCGAGCATCAGCGAGCTGGTGATGGTGGCCGCACCCGCCACGTCGAGCCGGCCGGCACTGGCCGCGCCGCGGTCGTCGGCAATCAGCGCCACGCACAGCAGGTGCACGGCCACGCCGATCGGCAAGTTGACGAGAAAGATCCAGTGCCAGCCGAGCGTGCCGGTGAGCAGGCCGCCGAGCAACACGCCGATGCTGCCGCCGCTGGCGCAGACGAAGCCGTAGACGCCCATCGCCTTGGCGCGCTCGCCCGGCTCGGAGAACAGATTCATGATCAGCGACAAAGCGACCGCCGACACGACCGCCCCACCGAGCCCCTGTACCGCACGCGCCGTGACCAGCAGGCCTTGCGTGTTCGCGAGACCACACGCGAGCGAGGCCACCGTGAACAGCGCGATGCCGGCAAGGAACAGCCGGCGTTGCCCATACAGGTCACCGAGCCGACCACCCAGCAGCAGAAAGCCGCCGAAGGTCAACATGTAGGCGTTGACGACCCACACCAGCGAGGTCTCGGTGAAGCCGAGATCGGCGCGGATCGAAGGCAATGCGACGTTCACGATCGTCGTGTCGAGCACGATCATCAACACGCCCAGGCACAGCACCAGCAGCGCCATCCAGCGCTGCCGTGCATCGAGCGGGCGCGGCGTGGCCGGGCCGCTCATCAGGCCACGAAGACGCTGACCATCCAACCGACGCCGAAGCGGTCGGTGACCATGCCGAAGCGCGGCGACCAGAAGGTCTTGCCGAGCGGCATCGTCACGCTGCCGCCTTCGACCAGCGCGTTGAACATGCGGTCGACGCCGGCTTCGTCGGTCGCATAGACCGCGAGCGAAAAACCCTTGAAGTTCGTTTCACCGGCGCCCATACCGTCGGAGGCCATCATCACCCCGCCGCCGATGCGCAACGCCGCGTGCATCACCTTGTTCTCGAAGCCGGGCGCGAGCATGCCGGGCGGCATCGGGTCGGGGTTTTCCTTGAAGCGCATCATCATTTCCACTTCGGCGCCGAGCGCCTTGCGGTAGAACTCGATCGCTTCTTCGCAGCGGCCGTTGAAGAACAGGTAGGGCTGGATCTGCATGTTGAAGTCTCCGTGTCGTTGCGGGTGGGAGGTGGGCCTCAACCATACGACGAACGGGCCGAGACCGGATCGACGAATCGGCAGCGAAAACTTGTAACCATCGAATGCGCGAGTCCGTTCGCCGAGGCGCACGCGACGAACCGGCCCGCGGTCGGGCGGATGCTGACATGAGCGACACTCCCGCGCTCATGTTCACCGCACCGCTGTTCACCGGGATTCTTTTCGCGCTCGCCGCCGGCCTGATGTGGGGGCTGGTGTTCGTCGGCCCACTGCTGCTGCCGGAATACCCGGCCACGCTGCAATCGTTCGGGCGCTACCTCGCGTTCGGGCTGATCGCGTTGCCGCTGGCGTGGTTCGACCGCGACAAGCTGCGCCAGCTCGCGCGCACCGACTGGTTGGAGGCGCTGAAGCTCGCGCTGGTCGGCAACATCGTCTACTACCTGTTCCTGGCGAGCGCGATCCAGCGTGCCGGCGGGCCGCTGCCGACGATGATCATCGGCACGCTGCCGGTCGTGATCGCGATCACCTCGAAGCTGCGCCGCGCCGCGCCCGGCGCGCGTGTCGAAGCACCGTTGCAGTGGCGGCGGCTGTTGCCTTCGCTGGTGTTGATCGGCCTCGGCATCGCGCTCGTCAACCACGTCGAACTCGATGCGCTGAAGCGTGACCCGAACGCCGATCTCGCGCGCTACGCACTCGGTGGCCTGCTCGCCGCCGGTGCGGTGGTGTGCTGGACCTGGTACCCGATCCGCAACGCCGAATGGCTGCGCGCCCACCCTGACCGCAGCCCGCGTGGCTGGGCCACCGCGCAGGGCCTGATGACGCTGCCGCTGGCCGTGATCGGTTATGGGCTCACATGGGGCTGGAGCGTGGCCAGCGGCGACGCCTTTCCGATGCCGTTCGGCCCGCGTGCAGTCGACTTCGTGATGCTGATGTTCGCGATCGGCCTGTTCGCGTCGTGGCTGGGCACGCTGTGCTGGAACGAAGCGAGCCAGCGTTTGCCACCTTCTCTTGCCGGCCAGCTGATCGTGTTCGAAACGCTGGCCGCGCTGAGTTACGCGTTCGTGCTGCGCAAGAGCCTGCCGCAGCTCGAAACGCTGGTCGGCGTGGCCTTGCTGATCGCCGGTGTGGTGTGGGCGGTGCGCACACAACCCAGTGAAGCCAGCGCCGAGGCGCACCCGAACTGACCCGGGGTGGCCCGCACCCTGTCTCCGCTTACGATGTTTGCCATTCCCACCCGAGCCCAGGCACTTCAACATGAAACTCCAGAACTTGATCACCGCACTTCTGGTGTGCGCCGCGCCGCTGGCGCAGGCGATGACCGTCGATGCCAAAGCGCTGGCGCGATTCGATCGAAGTTATGTCGTGTGTGAAGCCAAATTCCCGGCGATGAAGGGGCTGCGCGACGAGGCCTATCTGAGCCTGTGGCGGGTCAAGCCCGATCAGAAAGCCAAAGCCGAGCTGGCCACGGCGCGCAAGACCACAAGCTACCGGTCGGAACGGGCACTGCTCCAGAAGAACAGCGCCGACGCGGCGGCACCGGCGGCGTCGAGCCCGATCGAGCAGCAATGCCAGGCGCTGGCGGCGGAAACGCAGGGCAACAAGAAGGCGAGGCGCTGAGCGGCCAGCGCCGCTTGCATGCGCCGTGGCGCCTGCCTATTTCACGGCCCTGGCGGCGATGCACACGAGGGTGTCCTTGTTGAAGATTCCAGTGTTCAAGTCGACCCACGGGCTCGTTCTCTGGCTGGCCTCGACGCCGCTGCGCGAAGCGCCCGGGTAGAGCTGGATGCCCGCCACGCTCTGGGCGCCGCTCTGGGCTGCGGCGCCAGCGGCCAGGGTAACGAGCGCGAACGATGTGAACGTCTTGTTCATGCATTGATCTCCTTCGTCAGTGGGTTCCGATGCGTCATCGCGTCATCGCGTCATCGCGTCAGCGTGAACTTGAAGTTGTAGTCATCGCCACCCGACGAGAAGGCGCCTTCGATCAGCGTGCCGTTCTCCTTGGCCTGGCCATCGCCCGGCGGCGACTCGAGCCAACTCCCGCCGGCGCGAACCTGCCCGCTGCTCGACGAGCCGTCGGCGCAGTTGCTGGTGAAGTTGGCCATCCAGGTGGTCGCTGCCCCACCGCCGTAGGTCGGGGGCTGGTTGTTGAAGTTGACCGTGACCGAACCCGCGGTGCCGGTGGCGTTCAAGCCGTTGTAGTCGTCGGGCTTGATGTCGTAGCTCGACGGGTTCAGCGTGATCGTGCACCCGGGATAGATCCATCGGAAGGCGACGCTGCCTCTGACCGGCCGGTAAAGCGCCACGTTGGCACCCGAGAAGGTCGGGTCCTGCTCCCAGACGACGCCGGTCGCATCGAGTTCGAAGTGAACACCGGTGGCGTTCCTGGCGCCGAGCACGGACGAGCTGCGGCCGGCGATCTCGGACGCGCACGGCGCCTCCAGGCCCTTCACGCGGAACCGCGGGTCGATCTCTTCCCCGAAGTGGCGCTGGTGGTTGCTGAAGATGAACCACATCTCCTCGAGCTTTTCTTCGGGTTTGTCGAGGCCGAACCGCAGCAGGGTCTTGCCCTTCAGGTCGCGCGGTGCCGACTCCCAGGTGCGCTGTACCTGGCCGTGCTCGGCCCCGAAGCCGCGCTCGAGCTGGCGCGGCGCGAGATTTCGATCGAGGCGGCGCGCGGCAACGAGGCCACCCAGATCGCGTTCCTGGTGGCCGCTTCACGCGCCTCGCTGCAACTCGGCCGGGCCGCAGAAGCACACGAATTCAGCAGCCGTGCCATGGACATGCTCGATCGTGTCTGGCCGGTCGAGTTCTCGCCGTTCGGGGCACGGCTGATGCATCTGGAAACGATGGAAGCATCCGGCCGGCCCGGGCTGCGCGAATCTGCACAGTGCGTGGCGAAGGACTGCTGCGCATCGCTGCCGAACAGGTCCCGCAAGCGCACCGCGGTGGCTTTCTGCGCGGCCATCCGGTGCACCGCAAGATATTGCGGCTCGCCGGAATGGATCGTTGGGACCGGTCGGGTTGACGCCGCGGCGGCGCGCGGCGGCTCAGCGCAGCTCGGGCCTGTCGGGCAATTCGTTCGGGTTGGCCTCGCCGGGCGCCAGCGCGAAGTGCTCGCGCAACAGCGCATCGACCGCATCGACCGCCTGGTTCAGCCCGGCCTCGAACTCGCCACGCTGAAACGCGGCCTGCATCGTGGCCGCAATGCGCTGCCAGGCCGCGTCGTCCACGAAGCGCGCAAGGCCGCGGTCGGCCACGATCTCGATCGCGTGCTCGGCCAGCAGCAGGTAGATCAGCACGCCGTTGTTGTGTTCGGTGTCCCACACGCGCAGCTTGCCGAACATGGCCACGGCACGCTCGCGCGGCGTGGCGATGCGGCGCAGATAGCTGAACGGCAAACCGGCTTCGACACAGACACGGATCTCGCCGCTGTGGGCCGACTCGCTGGCCGCAACGCGCGCTTCGATTCGCTGCAGCGCGCCCGCGCCGAGCAGGCGCTGTGCGTCGCGCTCGTCGAAGCGGCGGTGTTTGAGAAGACGCGTGATCCAGTGGCCCATCACCAGCTCCCCGAGGCGCCACCGCCGCCGAAATCACCGCCGCCGCCGGAGCTGAAACCACCGCCGCCACCACCCCCGCCACCACCACCGAACCCCCCTCCGCCGCCGCCCCAGAGGACCGGCCCGCCGGAGCGCCCGCCACGGCCGCCCACGCCCATCACGCCGACGAGAAAGAGTGCGACCAGCCCGGCGCCGCCCGCCACCAGCAGGCTCGTCGTGAGCCACCAGCCGATGCCGCCCACCGCCGCGCCGGTGACCACCGAGCCGAGCTTGCGGCCGAAGATCGCGGTCAGCACCGCGCCGGCGATCGGCACACCGACGAACAGGAAGATCGCGAGGTCTTGCAGGTCGAAACCGCCCATGCCACGTTGGGCACCGCCGCTCCTGGGCTTGGGCTCGGGCAGGGCTTCGCCGGCGATGCGCGCACTCAGTTTGTCGACCGCCGCGTTGAGCCCGCCGGCATAGTCTTCGGCCTTGAACGCGGGCTTGATCTGCTCGGCGATGATGCGGCCGGCGATCACGTCGGGGATCGCGCCTTCGAGCGTCTTGGCGACCTCGATGTTGATGCGCCGGTCGTTCTTCGCGACCACGATCACGACGCCATCGCCCACGTCACGCCGGCCCAGTTTCCACGCGTCGGCCACACGCTGGCCGTAGCTGGCGATGTCTTCCGGCTGCGTGCTCGGAACGATCAGCACCACGAGCTGCGCGCCGCGCTGCGTCTCGATCGCTTCGAGCTTAGCCGACAGGGCCAGGGACTGAGCAGGTGTGAGCGTGCCGGTCTGGTCGATCACTCGGCCCGAGAGCGGTGGCACCGGCACGTCCTGCGCGTGCGCGGCCGTGCCGAAGCACAGCGCGGCCGCAGCGAACCACGCGGCGAGCGAGCGCATCGGCAGGCGCATTACCCGACCCGCAGTGCAGTGATCACTTCGACGCCGGCTTGTCGAAGCTCACCGTCGGCGGCTTCGAAATTTCGGCTTCGTTCTGCACCGTGAAGCTCGGCTTGACCTTGTAGCCGAAGACCATTGCCGTCAGGTTGCTCGGGAAGCTGCGCGCCAGCACGTTGTAGTCGGCCACGGTCTTGATGTAGCGGTTGCGCGCCACGGTGATGCGGTTCTCGGTGCCTTCGAGCTGCACCCGCAGGTCCTGGAAGGCCGCGTTGGCCTTGAGCTGCGGGTACTGCTCGGCCACGACCATCAGGCGGCTCAAGGCGCCGGTCAGTTCGCCCTGCGCCTTCTGGAATTTCTCGAAGGCCTCGGGGTTGTTGACGAGCTCGGGTGTGGCCTGGATGCTGGTGGCGCGCGAGCGCGCTTCGATCACCTTGGTCAGCGTGTCCTGCTCGAAGCTGGCTTCGCCCTTGACGCTGGCCACGATGTTCGGGATCAGGTCGGCGCGGCGCTGGTACTGGTTCAGCACCTCGGCCCACGAGGCCTTGACCTGTTCGTCGACTTGCTGAAAGCTGTTGTAGCCGCAGCCGCTCAGGCCCAGGGCCGCAAGCAGCGCGAGGCCGGCCAGGCGCAGGCGGTGGGTGAAGGGCTGCGCCATGGAAAGCGCCGGCAGGGTCTGGGTGCGAAACATGAAGGTTCCTCCGAAGGGTGCGGGGCGATGCTACCGCGCGGCAACAAGGTGAGGCCGGGAGGTTGCGGTTCAAGTGTGTCGATCGAAACCTCCCGCGTTCCCCTGTAACCTTCGTCTGCATGAACTGGCCCACCCGACTCCCGCTGATCGCGATCCTGCGCGGCATCCGGCCCGAAGAAGCGCTCGCGCACTGCGAAGCCCTGATCGAAGCCGGCTTCGACACGATCGAGATCCCCCTCAACTCGCCCGACTGGCCCACCAGCATTCGCGACGTGGCGGCGCGTTTCGGCGACCGTGCCTTGATCGGCGGCGGCACCGTGCTGCGGCCTGAGCAGGCCGACGCGCTGGCCGAGGCCGGCGGCAAACTGGTCGTCACACCCAACACACGCCCGAGTCTGATCGCCCACGCGGTGCAGCGCGGCCTGTACGTGGCGGCCGGGTTCGCCACCGCCAGCGAAGCCTTCGACGCGCTCGACGCCGGGGCGCAGGCGCTCAAACTCTTCCCGGCCACGAGCTACGGCGCGGCCCACGTGAAAGCCTTGCGCGCCGTGCTGCCGGCGGTGCCACTGTTCGCGGTCGGCGGCATCACCCCCGACAACCTCAAGGACTACCTGCGCGCCGGCTGCATCGGCGCCGGGCTCGGCAGCGACCTCTACAAACCCGGGCAAGAACCGGCGCGCACCACGCAGATGGCCCGCGCCTTCGTCGACGCTTACCGCGAAGCCAGCGCATGAGCTGCAAACACGGGGCGCGCCGATGATCGCCGTCGACTGGGGCACGAGCAGTTTCCGCGCCTACCGGCTCGATGCCGATGGCAGCGTGCTCGAACAGCGCAGTGCAGCCGCCGGCTTGCTGGCCTGCGGGGGCGTGTTCGAACCGGTGCTAACGGAGCAGTTGAGCGGCTGGCCCGACGAACTGATCGTGATGGCCGGCATGATCGGCAGCCGCAGTGGCTGGCACGAGGTGCCCTACGTGGCCTGCCCGGCCGGCCTCGGCGACATCGCAGCGGGCATGTCCGAAGTGGCGGCGAGCAGCCTGCCCGGCCGGCGCATCTTCATCGCTCCCGGCCTGAGCCATCGGCCCGCGGGCGGCGCGCCTGAAGTCATGCGCGGCGAAGAAGCCCAGCTGCTGGGGCTGCTCGGCGAACTGCGGGGCGGTGGGCCGCACACGGTCTGCCTGCCGGGCACCCACAGCAAGTGGGCGAGCGTGAACGAAGGGCGCATCAGCGCGTTCCACACGGCGATGACGGGCGAGCTGTATGCCGTGCTCCAGCAGCACAGCCTGCTCGGCGCCTTGATGGACCGCGAGGCCGGCACGTCGGTCCACGACGCCCCGGCATTCGAGCTCGGTGTGCAGACCAGCGCCGCTGCGGGCGGCCTGCTGAACCACTTGTTCAGCGTGCGCACACGCGGCTTGTTCGGCGAGCTCACGGCCGCACAACTGCCCTCTTACCTCTCGGGTCTGTTGATCGGGCACGAACTGCAGGGCCTGGCGGCCGGCGCGGAGCGTGTGCACCTGATCGGCAGCGCGGCCCTGCTGAGCAAATATCGAAGCGCGCTGGCGCTGCGCGGCATCACCGCGCAAGCGCACGGCGAAGCGCTCGCGGCGCGCGGCCTGCACCAGCTCGCGCATGTGCGCGCGCTGGTGGCGTGACGCGTCGGCTTCGTGTCATTCAGGGGGCACCCCTGCGATAAGATGGTTCGCATCGAGCCAACACCGACACTATCCATGGGGGACATCACAGAGTTGATCGCTCGCGCCCGCGAAGGCGACCACGCCGCGCTCGACAGCCTCTTCAAGGCGGTCTACCCCGAGCTGCGCCGCATTGCCCACGTTCGCCTGCGGCGCGGCTTTCCCGACCCCGAGCTCGGCACCACGGCGCTCGTCAACGAGTGTTATCTGAAGCTGCGCGACGCACAGCGCGTGGACGCGAGCGACCGCGCTCACTTCTTCTCGTACACGGCCTCGGCGATGCGCTCGATCGTGGTCGACATCGCGCGCGCCAAAGCCACCGAGCGGCGCGGCGGACAGCACGTGCACGTGACGCTCGACGACGACGTGGCCGGCGACCTGGCCGCCGAACAAGAGATCCTGCGGGTGCACGAGGCGCTCGAAGAAATCGGCCAGCTCGACAAGCGTTTGGTGCAGATCGTCGAAATGCGCTATTTCGCCGGCATGAGCGACCCGGAAATCGCCGACGCGCTCGACATCACCGACCGCACCGTGCGGCGCGACTGGCAGAAGGCACGCATGCTGCTCGCCGCCGCGCTGAGCTGAAGCTCGTCAAGCTTCAACCATGAGCCTGGTTCAAGACGCCCTGCGTGGCGGCCACGCACGCCCACCCACTGCCGTGCCGCGGCCTTCGGCGCTGGTGATCGGCGGGGGTGGCGCGCTCGGTTCGGTCGTGCTTGAAAAGCTGCTGGCCGGGCGCGGCTTCGGGCATGTGCGGGTCGTGGTGACAGCGGGCTTTCGCGCCGCGATGCAGGGCCTGGAAACGCTGACCGTGGCGGCGCACGGTGTCGCCTCGATGGCCGCCGTGCCGCTCGCGTCCAGCCTCGCGCTCGTGGTCTTCGACCGCGCGCGCCGCGCCAACGGCCGTGAAGACGCGTTCGTTCGGCCGCAGCCCGAAGAGCTGCCCGCGCTCGCGCGCTGGCTGCTCGCCGGCGGCGTGCGCCAGCTCGTGGTCGTGTTACCGCACAGCATGGCGAGCCTGCCGCAGGCCTTGAAAGCGGGCCTCGCCAGCCTCGACGAACACGCGGTCGCCACACTCGGCTTCGAGCACGTGGTGTTCGTGCGTTCGGCGCAAGCGCCCAACGATCAACGTGCCGACCGATGGCTGCAGCGCCTGGCCGATGGCGTGGTGGCGCAACTGCGTTTCATGGTGCCGCAGGCCGAACAACCGGTGCGGGTGCAGAAGGTCGCGGCCTTCGTCGCCGAGCTCGCGTTGCGCTTGCCCACGAGCGCGCCCGGCACGCGCGTGGCACCGCCTGAGCTGGTGTGGATGGCCGCGCAAACACGCGACCCGGGCGCTCTCGTGCAAGCCTGGCTCGACGGCCGCGAGCTGCCGCCGCTCAGCGCGCCGCGAATGCGTTTGTAGCCGGCGGCGCCCAGTCGGCAAGCTGCGCGCGCAGCGTTTCGCGGCGGTCGCGTGCCAGCGGGCGCATCGCTTCGATGATGTCGGCGACGCGGGGTTTGTCGACTTCGCCGCTGGCCGCGAAGCGCGCGAGTTCGGCGTCGGGGTTGCGCAGCAGGCTCGCGAGCCAGGCCGCTTCGATCGGCGTGAGGGCCGACGCACGTTTGTGCAGCAGCTGCTGCGCCGCCGCCTGTGCGCCGCAGGTCTCGTGGCCCCAGGGCGCAAGCGCAAGGTAGAGCTGCAACACACGCGGCTTGCCGAGCACACGGTCCATCTCGACCGCGTACAGCGCTTCGCGCAGCTTGCGCATGGCGCTGCGTTCGTCGCCGGTGTAGAGCAGCTTGGCGAGTTGCTGCGACAAGCTGCTGGCGCCGCGTGTGGGCGGGCCCGCGCTCCCGTCGGAGCGCAACGCAGCGCGCATCTCGACCAGGTCGTAGCCGCTGTGCTCGTAGAAACGCTGGTCTTCGGCCGCGACCACCGCGCGTGGCAGCCACACCCCGAACGGCGCGGCGGCATCGGCACGGCGCGTGGCGCGAGCGCAGGCCGGCAGCGGGGTCGCACTGAGCAGCGCTTCGGTGCCGAGGCCGCTGACGCTGAAGCCTTCGACGCGCGGAACGACACGCCACACGGCAGACGGCAGCGCAAGGCTCAGCTCGGCCCCGGCCCGGCCTTCGATGTGCGCCCGCGCCAGTTCGGGAATGGCGGCGCCGAACACCGCATAGAAGTCGGCGATCGGCGCGTCGGGCACTTGCACACGCAGATCGACGCCGCGCTTTTCGATCTGCAGCTTCCATGTGGCGCGCACCGCGCCAGAGCGGATCTCGCCGTGCAGGTGGTTCTGCCCGACGCGTGTGAGCAGCAGCTCGGTGCGTTGCACCGGCAGCGGCCTGGGTCCGAGCAACGCTGCGTGGGGCGTGCACGGGTCGCAGACCATTCGCAATGAATTTTCATCGGCGCCTTGCAGAAAACGCAGCGTGCCGTGCGAGCTGCGAATCGTGCGGCCGGCCAGCGCCCGCAGGCCGAGCGGGTGCGTGGCCAGGCGCAACACCGCCGGCACGCTCAATTGAACGTGCCAGGGCCCGACGGGCACCGCCTGCGACCACTCGCCGGGTGCAGCGCGCAGGCTCGCGTACAACATCGCCGCACTCGCGGCGGCCGTGCAGAGCGCGGCGAGCACGACGATCCCGAGCGCGAGCAGCGTGCGCTTCAACCAGAGCAGGAACGCGCGCTTCACAGCGGCCTCGCCGTCGTGATCGCGAGCCACGGCCCGCTGGAGCGGCCGAGCTGCGCGGCCCAGAACCAGCTCGAGGTGTCGGTGAACGACGCGCCCTTCGCATCGACGATGCGCTCGCAGACACGCGTCTTCACCCCGCCGCGCACGGCGATGAAGCAGCGCCACAGCAGCGCGTCGGCATCACGCTCCAGCCGCGCCTGTTCGATGCGATAGCCGAGGCCGCGGTAACAGTCGGACGCCGGGTGCAGCATGCGCGTGGGCACGCTCACGTCGCGCAGCACGAGCATCTGTTCACCATCGGTCAGGCGCGCGATGCGGCCGGGAAAGTGGTCTGCGAAACGTTGTTCGACCGCGCTCAGTGCGAGCGGGCGCAGCGCGCGGCCTTGCCAGACCTGCGGCGATTCGGCGAACGCTGGCGAGGTACCAGCTTCGGCGCGTGCGGCCGTCGGCCTGAGCAGCGGCAGCAGCGCGCACATCAACAGCACGAGCAGCAGCGCCGCCTTCCATATCACCACGCCACCGGCTTCGGTCACGGCATCAGCGATTCGCATCACGGCCTCCGTGCACCAGGCGGGCGACCGCCGCACAAACGAGTGCCAGCACGACGAGGCCGATGCCTTCGTGCAGCAGCGCGGGCACTTGCGCCTGGCGCGATTCCAGCACCACGAGCACGCTGTTGCGCAGCACGTTGCCGATCATCACGATCGCACCGACACCGGCGAGGCGCTTGAGGAAGCGGCGGTCGTCGAGGCCGAACCACCAGGCCACCGCGCAGGCGCAGAAGTACCCCATCCACACCATCTGCACGCCCGAGCACGGCGCGTCGACGATCACGAGCCGGCCTTCGACCCACATCGCCGTGCCGCTGCGTTCGGCCACCACACCGCCGAGCTGCAAGGCCCAGGTACTGAGCTGCGCCGTGACCACCCGCAGCGGGAAGCCGGCGTAATACTGCAGCGACGAGATCACCGGCAGCGCGAGCACCGAAAGGCCCGCGAGCGGCAACAGCGGCGTGCCGTTCGGCGCGAAGGCACACAGGCCGGCGGCCAGCGCGAGCACCGCGACACAGGCCGCGAGCAGCGGCGGCGCGAACATCGCGGCCAGCGTGGCGAGCAGCGTGCCGGCCATCGCCACCAGCAGCCAGGCGCGCGAGGGCGCACTGCGCAAGCGCGGTGCGAGCCGCCACAGCGCGAGGCCCAGCACCACGAGCGCGGCGACACCGAGCGGGTCGTCGGAGCCATCGGCCAGCCGCGCCGCGGCCCAGCGCCAGTGCGGCCAAAGAGCGGCGGCCTGCAAACCGAGCCAGGCCAGCGCCGGCACGCGGTCGCACGCGGCCAGCCAGCGGCCGGGGGCGCTGGTCTGAACGGCAGCGTGGGGAAGAGTGATGTTCACGCTGCGCCTTTCAACGCGGGTTGCGACGGCGGTTCGAGACCACCGTGGCACCGACGATGCCGAGCACCACCAGCAGCGCGAACCACGCGCCCGGCTCGGGGGTGCTCGGCACTTCGGCGCCGACCGCGAGCTCGCTCACGCCCTGGGGCAAGGGCGACGGCTGGTTCACGCTCGGTGCCAATGCCGGGTTCGGGTTGCGCACGACATGATCGACCGCGATGAAGCTCGTGTATTGCGTGAGCAGGCTGTACTTCAGGCCGAGATCGGTGATCGCGGCTTTCTGCGCACTGCCACCTTCGAGCGCTTCCTGGTCGCTGAGTGCCGCGATGCGCTGGCGCGCCCACAGGTGGCGCAGTGCAGATGAGGTCCGGTCGTCGCGGCCGGCCGCACTCACCTCGGTGCGGAACAGCCCTTCGGCGCTGTGGCCTTCGACCACCAGACGTGCATTGCCTGCCACATCACCGCGCCACTTGCCGAACACGAGCACCGGGCGGCCACCGAGCACGTCGGGCAACTGCGCCGGTTCCACGTCGTACACGTCGAGGCCCTGGAAACGCGCCGTCACGTTCGTCAGCACCGGCGCTTCGATCATCTTGCGCAGGCGATCGGCCTGGGCCGCGGCTTCGTCCGGTTTGGTGACGACGAAGGCTTCGCCCTGGCCGGCACGCGCAATGCCTTCGATCAAATGCCGGTTCACGCTGCTGCCGATGCCGAACGCGAACACGTTCTGCTGGTTCAGGTTCTTGCGCACGAGCTGGAACACCTCGGCCTCGACGCTCACATAACCGTCGGTCACGACGATCACGCTGCGCGACACGTCGGGGCTCTTGGGCAAGGCGGCGATGCTCTTGAGCGCCGGCACGATCTCGGTGCTGCCGCTGCCGCCCATCTCGCGGATCGTCTGCAATGCGCGTTCGATGTTGGCGCGGGTGGCCGGCACCGAGGTGGGCGAGAGCATGCGGTTGCTGCCGGAGAAGAGCATCACGTTGAAGGTGTCGCTCGGGCGCAGGCCGCTGATCAGGTTGGCCAGCAGCACCTTCGAGGTCTCGAGCGGGTAGCCGTGCATCGAGCCGGAGATGTCGACGACGAAGATGTAGTCGCGCGGGTTGATCTGGCGCACCGGCACGGCTTTCGGCGGCTCGACCAGCGCGAGAAAGAAGTTCTCGCTCTCGCCGCGAAACAGCATCAGGCCGGTTTCGATGCGGTCACCGGCGAGGCGGTAGTGCAGGATGAAGTCGCGGTTGTTGGCCGCGGTGCTCACGGCCTTCAAGGCGACGCTGGCATGCGCCGTGCCGTCGCCGGTCACTTCGATCTCGTGCGACGAAGAGCCGATCTCGCGCAGCGCCACCGGCGTGTCGAGCGTGAGCTTGATGTCGAAACTGGTGTTCGAGGTTTCACCGCTGCGCAGGTACGGCGTGGCGACCCACTTTTCGGACACGGCCGCGCCTTGCGGTGAGTTGTAGCGCGGGCCGACGACGGTCGGGAACACGAAGCCGTATTGGGCATCGGTCGGCGTGAGCAACTCGGTGTAGTGCAGTTCCACCGCCACGTCCTCGCCGGGCAGAATGTTGGCCACGTTCATCTCGAAGACGTTCGGCCGGTGTTGCTCCAGCAGCGCGCTGGTCTTGCCTTCTTTCTTGGCGGTTTCGTACTCGATGCGCGCCTGCTGCTTTTCCTTGATGCGCGCCGTGAGCAGGCGGCCACCGAGCCGCACGTTCATCGCGTAGACCGCCGACTGCGTGGAGCCGGGGAACACGTAGCGCGCTTCGATCGCACGCTGGCCTTCGTTGCGATAGGTCTGCGTGACGGTCACGTCGGCGATCACACCGGCGATGCGCACGTCCACGCGGGTGGCTTTGAGCGGCAGCCGGTCGGTGCCCGGCTCGCTGCTGTTGACCGCGAAATACGGGCTCTCGGCTTTGCGCGCCTCGGAGTCGTCGGCGTGGGCCGGCGACCAGGCCACGAGCAGCAGCGCGGCGAAGAGCGAGACCGCGACACACAACAACACGCGCCCACTGCGGGTGAGCGGGCGCACGGGGCAAATGAACAGGGGCATGGCGTTTCTCCTTGGCTGATCGACCACCGGATCGGTGGGCTTGGCGCCAAGGATCGCGGGGCTGTGCGAAGCGGGTTTGAAGCCGCCGCAGCCCTGAGTGAAGGGATTGTGAAGTCGGCGCGAAGTGGGGAAGATGGCGCCGCAACCCTCAGGAGACCGTCATGCCCCGTTCACTGCCCCGCTTCTCCGTCGTCGCCGTTTTGCTCGCGCTCGCGGCGGCGGCTTTCATTCCTTCGGCCCGTTCGCAGATCCAGGTGACACCAAGCCTGCTGCCGATCGGCGTGGCCTCCAGCGGCAACACCAGCATGGTCTGGTTCCACGAGCCGTCGACCGGCAGGGTCGTGGCCTGCCAGTCCACCGGCGGCGCCGGCCTGACGGGCGTGCAGTGCGCGGTCGGCAAGCTTCCTTGAGCAGCCTGCGGGCGGCCCGTAAGATGCCGTGTTGACGGCCAGGAACGAAGACAAACCCATGAGCATCGAGCTGAACAAGGACGCCCGCAAACAGGCGGTGCTGTCGATCGAGCGTTATTTCCTCGACAACATGGACGAGAAGATCGGCAACATCCAGGCCGCCGCGCTGCTGAACTTCTTCGTCGAAGAGATCGGCCCCTGCATCTACAACCAGGCCGTGCTCGAAGTGCAGGAGCGTTTGCAGACGCGCATCATGGAACTCGACATCGAAGTCCACGAAGACGAGTTCGGCTACTGGAAAAAACATGAAAAACGCCGTTGAAGTTCACGGGCCAACCGCGCCCCGAGTGCCGCTGGTGCTCGACTCGCCGCACTCGGGCTTCGTGTTCCCCGCCGACATGCGCGCCGCCGTCGGCGAGTTCGACCTGCGCGACGGCGAAGACTGTTTCATCGACGAGCTCTACCGCCCCGCCACCGAGCGCGGCGTGGCACTGATCGCAGCGCAGTTCCCGCGCACTTACATCGATCCGAACCGCCACAGCCGCGACATCGACCTCGATCTGCTCGAAGGCGGCCGCTGGCCGCACGAACACGTGCCGAGCGGCAAGGCCGAACTGGGCAAGGCGCTGATCTGGCGCACGCTCGACGACGGCCGCGCGATCTACGCGCGCAGGCTCTCGGTGGCCGAGACCGAAGCGCGCATCGCCAACTACCACGCGCCCTATCAACGCACGCTGCAGCAATGGATTGCTGCCACGCACGAACGTTTCGGTGCCAGTTTCCACATCAACTGCCATTCGATGAACGCAGTGGCGGGCACACAAGGCGAAGGCGGCGCCGGCAGCGAGCGCGCCGACTTCGTGCTCGGCGACCGCGACGGCACGACCTGCGCGCCGGGCTTCACCGCGTTCGTGCAGGAAGTGCTCACGGGCATGGGTTACCGCGTGAAGATCAACGACCCGTACAAGGGCGTCGAGCTGGTCCGCGCATTTTCGAACCCGGCACAGGGCCGCCACAGCCTGCAGCTGGAGATCAACAAGCGCCTGTACATGAACGAAGCGACCCGCTCGAAGCATGACGGGTTCGAGGGCCTGCAGAAGAACCTGCTGGCGCTGGTCGATGCCGTGCTCGTGTACACGGCGAGCGAGCTGCGCCGTGCCTGACGGCGCCGAAGCGGCGCGCCGGTATTTCGCCGGGCGCAAGAAGAGCGTGCTCAGCTTTCTGGGCTACTCCGGCTCGGGCTACGAAGACGAAGCCGCGATGCTCGAACACGCAGCGCAAGTGCTGAACGAGGCCGACCCGCGCACCACGCTCGTCAACATCGGCGCAACGCCCGATGGCATCGGCGCGGTCTACGCGCTGGCCAGGCGTCTCGGCTTCGAGACCACCGGCATCGTCTCGACGCAGGCGCGCGAAAACGGCGTGCTGTCGTCACCGTTCGTCGATGTCGTGTTCGAGGTGCAGGACGACACCTGGGGCGGTTTCATCAAGGGCACGACGCGGCTCTCGCCGACCTCGCAAACCATCGTGGATTGCAGCGACCGGCTGGTTGCGATCGGCGGTGGCGAGGTGGCGCGCGACGAACTGCTGGTGGCGCAGCAGCATGGCAAGCCCACGCAGTTCATTGCCGCCGACATGAACCACGCGGCAGCGCGCGCGAAAGCCGCGAAGTCAGGGCTGCCGACGCCGACCGACTTCAGCGGGCCGGCGGCCGCTGCGCTTCGCTGAGCCGGCTCAAGCCCCGGCCGCGGCACGCGGCAACGACAGCGTCGCCACCGCGCCACCGCCTTCGGGCGCGTTCTTCAGCGTGACACGGCCGTGGTGCAACTCGGCGATCTCTTTCACGAATGGCAAGCCGAGCCCGGTGCTCTTCTTGCGCGAGTGCGGCCGCGCGAGCGAATAGAACTTCTCGAACACCTTGTCTTCGGCGTAGTCGGGAATGCCGGGGCCGTGGTCACGCACGCGCACCTCGACGCTGCGCGGGTGGACGGTCAGTGTCAGTGCAACGTTGGCGTTCGCTGGCGAGAAATCGAGCGCGTTGTCGATCAGGTTGGCGAGCGCACGGCGCAGCAGGAAGGCGTCGCCTTCGACAGAAGCGTCTTCACCCGCCGCCAGTTCGACCGCCACACCGCGCGCCGCGCCGCTGGCCTGCGCGCTCGCCGCCAGCTCTTCGAGCAAGGCGCGCAAAGGGATCGCGGCCGTCTCGTCGAGGCTGCGGCGCGATTCGAGCGCGGTCAGCTCCATCATGCGGTCGACCAGCTCCTGGATGCGCTGCGTCTCGCGCACGATGTTGCCGACGAAACGGGTGCGGTCGGCATCGGGCATCGGTTCCTGCAGCAACTCGGCCGCACCGCGGATCGCCGAGAGCGGACTCTTCACTTCGTGCGTCAGCGTCTGCACGTAGTCGGCCACGTAGTTGCGGCCGGCGAGCGCGTCGCGCATCTCGTCGTAGGCCGCACCGAGCGCACCGAGCGCGCGCCGGCCCAGGCGCGGCAGGCTGATGCTGCGCTGCGCGCGCACGTAGCGCACGTAGTCGGCGATCACGCCGAAGGGCCGCACCAGCCAGACCGACAGGATGACGGCGAGCAGCAAGACGGCCACCACCGAGGTCGCGCCGACGAGCAGCGTCTTGCGCCGCGCCGCCTCGACGAACTGGCCGAAGCTCTGCACCGGCTTGCCGACGCTGACGGCACCGATGATGCGGTCGCCGCCGCTCGCCACATCGCGCACCGGCGCGGCCACGAACATCACCGAGGTCTTGGGGTCGCCATCGACATCGCGGCTGGTGCGCGCACCGTACTCGCCCTGCAGCGCGAGGTGGATGTCGTGCCACTGCGAATGGTCGGCGCCGAGGTGGCGGTTCATCGAGTCGAAGACGACCGTGCCGGCTCGGTCCACCACCGTCAGGCGCAATTCGACGCGGGTCTTTTCGAAGCCGAAGATGTCGGCCGTGAAGCGGCGTGCGTAGAGCGACTGGAACAGCGGGCCGAGGTTCTCGGTCTGCAAGGCGCCGTCGTGCGACGTGCCTTCGACCAGCACCGCGAGCAGTTGCGCAGTTTCGACCAGCGACTCTTCGGCCGACTCGCGGTAGCGCGGGTCGATGTCACCGAGCTGGCGGTACATCAACGCCCCGACGCCGAGCGCGTAGGCGAGAAGGATGCCGATGAAGATGCGGGTGCGTTTGCTCAAGTGGGCGAAGGCAAGGCAGCCGGCAAATCTTCGGCCAGCGCATAGCCACTGCCGCGGTGGGTGCGGATCGGCTCCAGCGCGGGCGCGACGAGCTTCATCTTTGCGCGCAGCGTCTTCACGTGCGAGTCGACCGTGCGGTCGAGGCTTTCGGTCGCGTCGCCCCACACGCGGTCGAGCAGCGCGTCGCGCGAGAACACGTGGCCGGGGCGCGAGGCTAGCGTCTGCAGCAGGCCGAACTCGTAACGCGAGAGTTCGAGCGCGCGGCCGTAGAAGCGGATCTGGCGGCGTCCTTCGTCGACCACCACGGCAGGAGTCAGCTCTGTTTTTGCGTTAGCGACAGTCGGCGTGCTCGGTTTGTTCGAGCGCCGCAGAATGCCACGCACGCGCGCCACCAGCTCACGCGGTGAAAACGGTTTGGCGATGTAGTCGTCGGCGCCCAGCTCCAGACCGACGACCCGATCGATCTCGTCGCTGCGCGCGGTGAGGAAGACCACCGGCACATCGCTGACCGCGCGCAGCCGCTTGAAGACTTCGAAGCCGCTCGTGTCGGGCAGGCCGACATCGAGGATCACCAGCGCCGGTGGCTCGGCGCGCGCCGAGGCCAGCGCCTCTTCGCCGGTGGCGCAGCACACCGGCTCGAAGCCTTCGGTGCGCAATGCGTACTGCAGCGTGTCGGCGATACCCGGCTCGTCTTCGACGATCAGGATCCGCGGTTTCATTCGGTCGGCAGGAAGCCTTCGATCGACAGGTACCGCTCGCCCGTGTCGTAGTTGAAGCCGAGCACGGTCGCGCCCTTCGCCAGGTCGGGCAATTTCTGCGCGATCGCCGCGAGCGTGGCGCCCGACGAAATGCCGACGAGGATGCCTTCTTCGCGCGCGCACCGCCGCGCCATCTCGCGCGACGCTTCGGCTTCGACCTGGATCACGCCGTCGAGCAGCTCGGTACGCAGGTTCTTCGGAATGAAGCCGGCACCGATGCCCTGGATTGGGTGCGGGCTCGGCGCGCCGCCGCTGATGACCGGCGAGGCGGTGGGCTCGACCGCGTAGACCTTCAGCTTCGGCCACATGCTTTTCAGCACCTGCGCACAGCCGGTCAGGTGGCCGCCGGTGCCCACGCCGGTGATCAGCGCATCGACGCCGCTCGGAAAGTCGGCCGCGATCTCCTGCGCCGTGGTGCGCACGTGCACGTCGATGTTGGCGGGGTTCTCGAACTGCTGCGGCATCCAGGAGTTCGGCGTCTCGGCGACCAACTCCATCGCACGCGCGATCGATCCCTTCATGCCTTTTTCGCGCGGCGTCAGCACGAAGCTCGCACCGTAGGCGAGCATCAGGCGGCGGCGCTCGACGCTCATGCTGTCGGGCATCACGAGGATCAGTTTGTAGCCCTTCACGGCCGCGACCATCGCGAGACCCACGCCGGTGTTGCCCGAGGTCGGCTCGATGATCGTGCCACCTTTCTTGAGCGCCCCCGAGACTTCGGCCGCTTCGATCATCGACAGCGCGATCCGGTCCTTGATCGAGCCGCCCGGGTTCGAGCGTTCGCTCTTGATGTAGACGCTGTGGCTGTTGCCGAACAGGCGGTTGATGCGAATGTGCGGCGTGTTGCCGATGGTGGCGAGAATGTCTTGAGCGAGCATGGCGGCCTCCTGGTTGGAGCGCCGATTATCGGCGCCGACATGGGGGAAGCGCTGAAGCAGTCACCCCACCGCCTTTGCGACAATGCCGCCATGTACGCACCGCTTCAAAACGACAGCTTCCTGCGCGCCTGTCTGCGCCAACCCACCGAGCACACGCCCGTCTGGCTGATGCGCCAGGCCGGCCGCTACCTGCCCGAGTACCGCGCCACGCGGGCCAAAGCCGGCAGTTTCATGGGGCTGGCGACGAACACCGACTACGCGACCGAGGTCACGCTGCAGCCGCTGGAGCGTTATGCGCTCGACGCCGCGATCCTGTTCAGCGACATCCTGACCGTGCCCGATGCGATGGGCCTGGGCCTGAGCTTCGCGCTCGGTGAAGGCCCGAAGTTCGCGCACCCGGTGCGCGACGAAGCGGCGGTTGCGAAGCTCGAAGTGCCCGACATGGACAAGCTGCGCTACGTCTTCGACGCCGTCACGTCGATCCGCCGCGCCTTGAACGGGCGGGTGCCGCTGATCGGCTTTTCGGGCAGCCCGTGGACGCTGGCCTGCTACATGGTCGAAGGGGCAGGCTCCGACGACTACCGGCTCGTCAAGACCATGCTCTACAGCAGGCCCGACCTGATGCACCGCATGCTTGCGATCAACGCCGATGCGGTCGCGCTGTACCTCAACATGCAGATCGAAGCCGGCGCGCAGGCCGTGATGATCTTCGACAGCTGGGGCGGCGTGCTCGCCGATGGCGCGTTCCAGGCCTTCAGCCTGGCCTACACGAAGCGCGTGTTGCAGCAGCTCAAGCGCGAGCACGGCGGCCAGCGCATTCCGCACATCGTGTTCACAAAGGGCGGTGGCTTGTGGCTCGACCAGATCGCCGATCTGAACCCCGACGTGGTGGGGCTCGACTGGACCATGAACCTCGGCACGGCGCGCGCCCGCGTCGGCAACCGCGTGGCACTGCAAGGCAACATCGACCCGAACGTCTTGTTCGCCGGGCCGGAGCAGATTCGCGCTGAAGTGACGCGCACGCTCGAGACTTTCGGTGCGCCGGCCAACCCCGACGGCAGCGTTGCCGGCCACATCTTCAATCTCGGCCACGGCATCAGCCAGCACACACCGCCGGAAAACGTGTCCGTGCTCGTGGACACGGTGCATGAAGTCTCGCGCCGTCTGCGCCTGCCGCGCTGAAGG
>JANYFX010000395.1 GCA_025359585.1 Rhizobacter sp.
GCAAGACGTGCCGACCTGCTCTTCGGCCGGCTTGCCGGTCGACTACGTGATGCTGCGTGGCATCTTCATGCCGCCCGGCGTGACGCCCGAGCAGGTCACGTTCTACGTCGACCTGCTGAAGAAGGTGCGTGCGCTGCCGGAGTGGAAAGACTTCATGGAGAAGGGCGCGTTCAACCAGACGGCGCTCAGCGGCCCGGAGTTCCTCGAGTGGCTCGGCAAGAACGAGCAGATGCACCGGGTGCTGATGAAAGAAGCGGGCTTCATCGCCAACTGACCCGGGGTTCCGGGCTTCCCTTGTTCGATGCAATGCGCCCGGACCGCACGGCCCGGCGCCGGAGATGTTCATGAGTGACGAAGCGCCCGATTCAGCCAGTGGCAGTTCGATTGGCATGGGCACACGCTGGCCTGAAGTGATCGTGGCCGGCGGCCTGATGCTGCTGGCCGTGCTTGTGATCACCGACAGCATTCGCGTGGGCACCGGCTGGGCCGACGACGGGCCGCGCGCCGGCTACTTTCCGTTCTACATCGGGCTCTTGCTGCTGGTGTCGAGCGGCGCGGTGCTGGTGACGGCGCTGCTCGGCTGGCGCAAGGCCGACCCGGTCTTCGTCGAGCGCGAGCAACTGGGCATGGTCTTCGCCGTGCTCGTGCCGATGGTCCTTTATGTCGGTGCCATCGCGCTGGCCGGCATCTATGCCGCTTCGCTGGCGTTGATCGCCTACTTCATGCGCCGCCACGGCAAATTCAGCTGGCCCTGGACGGTGGGCGTGTCGGTGGGCGTGCCGCTCGCTTTTTTCCTGGTTTTCGAGCGCTGGTTCCTGGTGCCCTTGCCCAAGGGCCCGATCGAACACATGCTGGGGTTCTGAGGCCATGGAAGAAGTCACCAACCTGATGCACGGTTTCGGCGTCGCGCTGACGCTGCCGAACTTCGTCTACATGCTGATCGGCATCACGCTCGGCGTGTTGATCGGCGTGTTGCCCGGGCTCGGCGGTGCCAACGGCATCGCGATCCTGCTGCCGCTCACGTTCTCGATGAACCCGACCTCGGCGATCATCATGCTGAGCTGCATCTACTGGGGTGCACTGTTCGGCGGCGCGATCACGTCGATCCTGTTCAACATTCCGGGCGAGCCCTGGTCGGTGGCAACCACCTTCGACGGCTACCCGATGGCGCAGCAGGGCAAGGCGGCGCAGGCGCTGACCGCAGCGTTCACCGGCTCGTTCGTCGGCGCCTTGTTCGCCGTCATCCTGATCACGTTTCTCGCGCCACTGCTGGCGCGCTTCGCACTCAAGTTCGGGCCGCCGGAATTCTTCGCGGTGCAGTTGCTGACCTTCTGCAGCTTCGTCGGCATGAGCAAGGAGCCTGCTGCGAAGACCATCGCGTCGATGATGCTCGGCTTCGCGCTCGCCGCCGTCGGCATGGACACGGTGACTGGCCAGCTGCGCATGACCTTCGGGTTCCCGGAAATGCTGAAAGGGTTCGACTTCCTGATCGCGGTGATCGGCCTGTTCGGCATCGGCGAGATCCTGCTGACGATGGAAGAGGGCCTGGCCTTCAAGGGAAAGACCGCGAAGATCAACCTGAAGGTGGTGTTCGAAACCTGGGCGATGCTGCCGCGCTACTGGCTGACGATGCTGCGCTCGGTCGCGGTGGGTTGCTGGATGGGCATCACGCCGGGCGGTGCCACGCCGGCTTCGTTCATGAGCTACGGCATGGCGCGGCGCATGTCGAAAGACCCCGACTCGTTCGGCAAGGGCCAGATCGAAGGCGTGCTCGCGCCCGAGACCGCGGCGCACGCGGCCGGCACGGCGGCGCTGCTGCCGATGTTGACGCTCGGCATCCCCGGCTCGCCCACCGCCGCCGTGCTGCTCGGCGGCCTGCTGATCTGGGGCCTGCAACCCGGGCCGATGCTGTTCGTCGAACAGAAGGATTTCGTCTGGGGCCTGATCGCCTCGATGTACCTCGGCAACGTGGTCGGCCTGCTGGTGGTGCTGACGACCGTGCCGTTCTGGGCCGCGATCCTGCGCATTCCGTTCTCGGTGATTGCGCCGGTCATCATCGTGATCTGCGCGATCGGCGCCTACACCGTGCACAGCTCGATGTTCGACGTGTGGCTGATGCTGGTGTTCGGCGTGGTCGGCTACCTGTTCAAGAAGCTGCGCTATCCGCTGGCGCCGATGGTGCTGGCGCTGGTGCTCGGCGACATGGCCGAAGCGAGCTTCCGCCAGGCGATGTTGCTGTCCCAAGGCAGTGTGTCGATCTTCTGGTCGAACCCGCTGGTGGGCAGTATCGCGGGGCTCGCGATCGTGTTGTTGCTGTGGCCGCTGGTCGGTGTGCTGCGCGGGCTGGGCAAACCAAGTGTCGCGAAGGGCGCTGCATGACCAGCGCCGATGTGCCTGCAGTCGTGCATGAGGATCGTCTCTGGTGCGACAACGGCTGGTCCGCGCGCGTGATCAAGAACGAAGACGACGAAGGCTGGGCAGTCGAGATGGTCAAGGACGGCGAGGCCGAGCCGGCGCTCGTCGGCCCGTGGACCATGGGCCGCGACAAGAAGAACCCGAAGCCGCTCGACGTGTCGGCCTTCAACACGCTGGTGAAGACCGCTGCTGAAGTGATCCGGCGCCACGAGCAGCAACTGCATGCCACGCTGCACAAGAACGTGGCAGTGACGGTGCGCGGTCAGCGGGTGACGGTGGCGCTCGACATCGTCGCCGATGAAGACGATCCACACGCGTTGCTGAGCGCGACCGATGTGCTCGGAGAATCGCTCGCACAGGTGCGCGTGGGCGCGGGCTTCAAGCTGAACGTGGGCAGCGCGACGGGCTGGATCGAAGACGGGTTTCGAAAGCCGGTCTGAAGGTGGTTTGCTGCTTGGGCACGTCGCAGCAGGCGGCACCCGGCGGGCGGCTCATGCTGTGGCGGTCGATGCTGCGCACCGACTGCACTGCGGTGCTCGGTCCGAGGTCGTGCCGCAGAACTCGCTTCGTTCGCTGCGTTCAAACAGGCGGCGACAAGTCAATTATTGATGCGCACTGCGCGC
>JANYFX010000062.1 GCA_025359585.1 Rhizobacter sp.
CGCCGAACGGGCCCGACGGCCAGCCGGTGAACGGTCGCGACGGCAAGCCCGCGCAGGTCGCGAAGACGGCGACCACGCAGACCTTGCCGATGGGGCCGATGGCCTCGCAGGAGTCGATCAAGATGCTCGGCACCAACGGCGGCGGCTTTCTCAATGCCAACTCGGCGCATCCGTACGAGAACCCGAACGCCTGGACAAATCTGCTGCAGATGCTGGCGATCTTCCTGATCCCGGCCGGCCTCGCGCTCACCTTCGGGCAGATGATCGGCGACAAGCGCCAGGGCTGGGCGCTGTTGATCGCGATGACCCTCATCTTCACGGCCGCCGTCGTCGCGATCATGCTGGCCGAGCAGGCCGGTAACCCGAAGATCGCCGCACTCGGCGTCGATCAGATCGCAAGCAGCCTGCAAGCGGGTGGCAACATGGAAGGCAAGGAAACACGCTTCGGCATCGCCGCCAGCGCCTTGTTCGCGGCCATCACCACGGCCGCATCGTGCGGCGCGGTCAACGCGATGCACGGGTCGTTCACGCCGCTCGGCGGTGCTGCACCGATGCTGCTGATCCAGCTCGGCGAGGTGGTGTTCGGCGGCGTCGGCTCGGGCCTGTACGGCATGCTGGTGTTCGCCGTGCTCACGGTCTTCATCGCCGGCCTGATGATCGGCCGCACACCCGAATACCTGGGCAAGAAGATCACGCCGACCGACATGAAGCTGGTGTCGATCGCGATCCTCGTCACGCCGCTGCTGGTGCTCGCCGGCACCGCCGTCGCGGTGTCGGTCGAGGCCGGTCGCGCCGGCATGCTGAACCCGGGCGCGCAAGGCTTCTCGGAAGTGCTGTACGCCTTCTCGTCGGCCGCCAACAACAACGGCAGCGCTTTCGCCGGCCTGTCGGCCAACACACCGTTCTACAACGCGATGCTGGGCATGGCGATGTGGTTCGGCCGCTTCGCCGTGATCGTGGCCGTGCTCGCCATCGCCGGCGCGTTGGGCGCGAAGAAACGCGTGCAACGCATCGGCGAAGACGGCAACGTCACCGCGATGGCCACGCACGGCCCGCTGTTCGTCGTGCTGCTCATCGCCACCGTGATGCTGGTGGGTGCGCTGACCTATGTGCCGGCGATTGCGCTCGGCCCGGTCGTCGAACACCTGAACCTTTACACCCACTGAAAGACGCCATGACAAGCGCTACCGCGTCAATGAACAAACCCCGTCACGCCGGCCTGTTTTCGGCCGAGTTGGTGAAGCCGGCCCTGCGTGACTCTTTCGTCAAGCTGAACCCGCGCCTGCAATGGCGCAACCCGGTCATGTTCGTGGTCTGGATCGGCGCGGTGCTGATCACCGGGCTGTGGCTGCAGGCGTTGTTTGGCAACGGCGAAGCGCCCGCATGGTTCATCGGCGCGAACGCGCTGTGGTTGTGGTTCACGGTGCTGTTCGCCAACTTCGCCGAAGCGCTCGCCGAAGGTCGCAGCAAGGCCCAGGCCGCGAGCCTGCGCGGCCTGAAGAAGCGCGGCATCGCGAAGAAGCTGCAGGAACCCAAACACGGCGCGTCGTGGATCCCGATCGAAACCGACGAGTTGCGCATCGGCGCCGTGTTGCTGGTCGAAGCCGGCGACATGATGCCGTGCGACGGCGAGGTCATCGAAGGTGTGGCGTCGGTCGACGAGAGCGCCATCACCGGCGAATCGGCACCCGTGATCCGCGAGGCCGGGGGTGACTTCTCGTCTGTGACCGGCGGCACCCGCGTGCTGTCGGACTGGATCGTCGTGCGTTGCACCGTCAACCCCGGCGAAACTTTCCTCGACCGCATGATCGCGATGGTCGAAGGGGCGAAGCGCCGCAAGACACCGAACGAAGTGGCGCTGACGATTTTGCTGGTCGCGCTGACGCTGGTGTTCCTGATGGCCACGGTCACGCTGCTGCCGTATTCGCTGTACTCGGTCGACACCGCCAAGGCTGCGGGTGTGGCGACCTCGCCGGTCAGCATCACCGTGCTGGTCGCGCTGCTCGTGTGCCTGATCCCGACCACCATCGGCGGGCTGCTCTCGGCCATCGGCGTCGCCGGCATGAGCCGCATGCTCGGCGCGAACGTGATCGCCACCTCGGGCCGCGCGGTCGAAGCCGCCGGTGACGTGGACGTGCTGCTGCTCGACAAGACCGGCACCATCACGCTCGGCAACCGGCAGGCGTCGACTTTCATCCCGGCGCCCGGTGTGCTTGACCGTGCACTCGCCGACGCGGCCCAGCTCGCTTCGCTGGCCGACGAAACCCCCGAAGGCCGCAGCATCGTCGTGCTCGCGAAGAACAAGTTCAACATCCGCGAACGCGAGATGGCGGGCAACGACGCTAGCTTCGTGCCCTTCACCGCACAGACGCGCATGAGCGGCGTGAACTGGCACGGCCGGCAGATCCGCAAGGGCGCGGCCGACGCGATCCAGCGCTGGCTGGCGGCGCACGGCACGAACTTCCCCGCGGAAGTGACCCGCGCCGTCGAAGACACGGCGCGGCGTGGCAGCAC
>JANYFX010000086.1 GCA_025359585.1 Rhizobacter sp.
CAGCAGGTGGCGATGGATGTGCTCGACGGGGTGCTCGCGCAGCGCGCGCGGTAAGCGTCACTCGCCGCGCAACGCGGCGACAGCAGCAAAAAAACATCGCCCGCGATCAGCGGGCGTTGGGGTGGTCTTCTCTCTTCTAAAGACAGCTACCTGAGCAATTTAATGCGACCCTGACCCCTTAGATTTTTGGCTGGGCGGGGGGGTCAAGTGAAAGTGGTTGGAATAGCATGCTTGACGGGGGGTTGAAATTTAATGGTGGTTTGCTGCCGATTATTCAAACGGTAATTAATTCGACCCTATAACCTTTGGTGCGCGAACAATCTGTGTGTGTTATGGCATTAGTGCATTTCATGAAGGCACTTTAGGTTAGATAAGAGACCAGCTAGGAGACCAGCAAAAAATCAATCTACACAAAATTCTTTGTACCCTCGGCTTCCGTTAAGTTACCTTAATCAACTTGCCTTCACGAAACACTAGACGAAGGCTTTCAAACAGAACATCGCCTGTTTCAGGTTCATGTTTCAATACGATGATCGAATCAGTTGGCTGTGAAGCGATATATGCCTTTAATCGCAACGTAATCTTCTCTTCTGGTAGGCCAATCCACTCTCGTTCAAGTAAGGCTCTCAGCATTCTGTAATCTCTGCTTGTGTCTTCTTGACTGTGGCTACTGTAGCTCAGTGTAATTGCTTGATCGATAACTCGGTAAACGAGCAATATGCAGCATAAAAAGAGCACTCCAGCAGCAACCTTCCACCCAGTTGCGGCGCTCATTTTCCTGCTCCAAATGCGCGGTTCGCAAAATCGCGACACTGGTTTGAAGACCAGGGCCAAGGGCTATAAGGTGGACGATTTTTATCGTTGGCAAAGTCTTCAGCATACTTGTTGACCTTCTTTTCGTCAGCGTCTTTATCGCACGTAAGTTTAGTCTTGGTTTCATGGCCGGCTCTCTCAGAAAGTGCTTTTCTCAACGCCTCAAGCGAAGAAGGAGTTGGCTGCCCAGTTTTCGGATCAATCACTAAATTAGGCATCGCAATGCGACGAATGTTACCTTCGCTCTGAGGTCTCTTTTCACCAATCACTTTTGGATTTGACGGATCGTATCGTCCAAACTCGTAATAACGTGTTGAACCTTGCGCATCGTAACTAAGCACCCCCCCGTGTCCACCAAGCAATGTGCTAGTTCTTCCTGATGCGTACTCGATTGGGTAATCAGGAAAAAGTACTGTGCATGCGGCTAATCCAAGCGGATCGACATCAGTTAGCGGCGAGCCCCCCACGTAACCGTATGTCGAAATCCCCCCCGCCAACCCAATCGGATCAGATTGAATGTATCTCCCCGTCGCCGGATCGTAATCCCGGAAGTAGTTGTAGAAAGACCCCGTCTCTGGGTCGTAATACTGCCCCGGGAACCGGTTGTTGTACTTGAAGTTCGTTCCCGTATTCGCCGGGTCTTCATTTGGCAGGTTCGCGCCAAACGGATCATCGTTCCGCCACTCCCACACCTTCTTATTCGCGGCGTCACTCGTGGTAATCGCCCTTGGCGTGCCCAAATGATCGGCATGGATGTAGTAGACCTTGGCGGATACGGTGATGGTGATGGTCGCCGTTACTTGCGGTGCTGCTGTGTAGTTGGCGTTTCCGGCTTGATCGGCGGTGATGGTGCAGGTGCCTGCGGTTTGGATCGTCGCTGAGCGCACAAGCGCCCTGTCCTTCATGGGAACTCGATGTGGTCGCTGTGCGCGGATGTGCTGATTTGCAGATGCTGGCATCATTGTGCGTTTGAAAAACGATGTTTCTTCATGGGTTAAAGTTACAACACTCTAGCACTGGTGCGGCGTTTGGGACATAAATGCCTTAAAGCGCGCGCTGGTGATAGGGTTTGTGGATTCATTTTGTGATGGCAACCGTTTTGTTAATGCGTTAATGCGTGGGCTGATGATACTTGGTAACCGTTCGCCTAACACTGTTGTATCGCAGCTTATGAAGAATAGTCAGGCTACGTATCAAATTAATGGAGTCTGACCCCATTTATGCTCTGGATGGAAGCGCCTGCGTTTGTGCAAGCGATAGAGCCTGATACTTGGCGGCCAATTCATTGTCTTTACCAAGCCCGAGATCTCCGAAGCCATACGCTAAGCAGAGCCTTGAGCTGGCAAGGAAGTTTCCTAACTTGGAGGCGCGTTCGTACCACATCAGGGCCACGCTCTCATCTCGCGCTACTCCTTCACCTTCCTCAAACCATCGAGCAAGCTCTAACGGAGCCATTGGTTCATCTAGTTCGTAGGCCCGCATTGCCCATTTAAGCGCGAGGGCATGGTCAGGGAACCCGAGTTTCCCTGAGTGATGAATGATTGCGAGGTGCAGCGCCGCGAAACCGAAGCCAGCATCACTTGCCAACACCCAGCAACGCAACGCCTCGTCGATGTTTCGATCGACGCCAATCCCAGCCTCATAGCAAATGCCCAATTCATAATGCCCTGGGGCGAAGCCTGAGGCAGAAGCCTTGTTTGCCCAACTAAATGCGTTGTCGCCCGACTTCACAGTCCCCCAGCCCGATTGACTGAATCTGGAGCACATGCACATTGCAAACGGCGAGCCATTTTGTGCGAAGGACTTGACAGTTTCAAACGCATCCGCCGCCTCTTCTTGGCTGCAAACGCGCGTGTCCATTGTGAAGATCGCGAACAATTTAGGCGGAATGATGCCATTGCGAGACGCGTACACGACCGTCGGATCTATGGGGGCTAGATCGACTGAAGGCTGATCACTCATTTGAGATAAATATCGCCGAGCGGTGGCGGATCAAATGGTCCACATCTCGCCTCGTAAAGCCGTTTCTGCAGTTCATATACGCTCACCAACATTGCGATTTGCTGCGGAGTGGCACCCGGAATACTCAGGAATTGTTGAATCTTGTAGTATGTCAGCAATAGCGCCTTCCGCATCACGACACAAAAATCATCCGGCGGACACTGCTTCTTTTCATAATCCGAGTCGTTCGCTGCACCCGGAAACCCATCGTCGCCCTTAGGTTTGGGCTTCGCATTGTTGATTATTATTGCCGCCACCCCAACAACTCCAATGCCAAGAATGACCCCGCTCGCCACTGATTCTCCCCGTGGATCGGTATACAAGAGCGGACTTCCTCCAACATAGCCATACGTCGAAAGCCCGGCCCTCAATCCAATTGGATCACTTTGCCCATAGCGGCCAAGCTGCGGGTCGTATTCACGGAATCCGTTTTGATGCGTGCCCGTCTCTTGATCAAAGTACTGCCCCGGAAACCTAAGGTTATAGTTAAATGCCGTTCCCGTATTCGCCGGGTCTTCATTTGGCAGGTTCGCGCCATTCATCGCGTGTCGCTCCTCGGTTAAAACCGGCACTTGTCACCAAGTGCCTATCCTGCGTTTAGTCCTCGCGCCACCGTAAAAACAACGACGCCCGCGATCAGCGGGCGTCGTCGTTACTTGCTAGGAATCAATTCAAGCCTGGAACTTTTTACTCACATAACGGAATCAATTCCTGTTGTAGACGGCTCCAGAGTTAGTCGCAAGATTTATAAACTGAACCTCTTTGGCGGAGAACAATAAAATTATTGGCTTGCCTGTCGCAGACTGCGCAAACAATTCAATAATCTTTCCCCCTTCCACCAAGACCAGCTCGGGTCGGTCAGCTGGGAGACCTTCCCATCTACCCTTGCCAATCATCAACGCATTTTTGCCACTTTCCAATTCAATGTAAATGTCGTTTTCAACAATGCCTAAGCGCCCCTTCTTATAAGCTTTGCCACCGATGGCCATAGTGCCAACAAGTTGGTTCAACTCATCATAGGAAAGCGAATGTGTTTTTCGAAACTGGTCGAGTTTGATTGCAAGATCTTGCATTAGTCTCTCTTGCGCGGCTGGCGGCGCCGCAATGCAAATGGACAGGAGCAATGAACAAAGGAGCGTGATCGGCCCGAGAATGAATAATTTCTTTTTCACAATGATTTCCTCTAACTCAAGGCTTAGGCAAGGTAATTGCACTAGACGGTACATTGATCGACATCACACTCTTATCGTTGTCTAGCACTTTAGACAACCCGTACGGATTGGGAAGATCATAAGTCATGGGCCCTGCCGACACCTTGGACCTTCCGTCATTCTGTATTTTTACGCCACACGCTTTTGCAATATCAACCGCAGCGCTAGTGCACTGATTATCTTTTGAGTAGTTTCCAGGATTCTTCTTTTTGCTTTCGAGCGCTGACACGCATGCTTTATAGTTGTCCGCGTTTAATCTGTAACTGAACAGAGAAACGTCACCAGTCAATGCCCAATCTGACCTGCCCGGGAAATTTCCAGCAGCGAAACGTATTTGATCTAGTGTGGAGCTAATCGTACGAAGCGGCCCCACGCTCACCATGCTTATTACATCGCCTTCATCGCTCGCCAAATAGATGAACGTGTGTCCAGGATCAACGCCAGAATCTAATACGCCGGCAGGGCTTATGGCACTTTGTTTTGGCCGTTCAAGACCGATGATGATTCTCTCAAGCCCCGTTCTATCAAATGCCCATATGGGATTTGCGCCCGCGTAGGAGTAGGTGCTGATTCCACCCAACAGCCCAATCGGATCGCTCTGGTCATATCGGCCGGTAGCTGGGTTGTAGGTACGCATCCAGTTGTACATCGTCCCGGTTTCTGCGTCCCGATACATGCCCGGAAAAGCTAGGTTGTACGAGAAGGCCGTTCCCGTATTCGCCGGGTCTTCATTTGGCAGGTTCGCGCCAAACGGATCATCGTTCTTCCACTCCCACACCTTGGTGTTGGTGTCACTGGCGGTGATGACGCGGGGCGTGCCTAAATGATCGGCATGGATGTAGTAG
>JANYFX010000109.1 GCA_025359585.1 Rhizobacter sp.
GTCAGACAGGCACCCACGAAGTAGGCCGCGGCAACCCGCGGCACCACCGGCTGACCGAAACGCCAGCACAGCACGCCGACAGCGGCCAGCACGATGGCCGCCTTGATCAACGCCATGCCGCGCAGCAGGAACACGAGTTCGGCGTCGGCACGCAGCGCGGTGGCCGGTGCCGAGAGCCAGGCCGCCAGCAGGACCGACACCGCGCACCCCAGCACCAGCAGCGAACGCAGCGCAAACGGTGAGACGGCTCGCGCGGCAGGCATGGTGTCCGGAACGAACACCGCCCCGGGGCCGAGTGCGAACAGGGACATGCTGCTTCTCCTTGGGTGAACCCGGGTGACTCAGAGCTTGGCGGCGCCGTCCCAATGCTCGGCGATCTTGCCGGACTCGATGCGGAACATGTCGAACCAGGTGGTGATGTACTTCTTCGCCGCGTCTTTCGGGTCGACGCCTTCGCGCACGAAGCTCAGCACGACGAAGTCACCCTCGGCGACGATGGCCACCAGCGGCGCCTTGACCTTCGCTTCGATCGGCTGCGGTTTGACACGTTTGGAAAACGCGTCGATGAAGGCCGCCCTGCCGGTGGGCACGTTCGGGTTGTGCTGGATGTAGCCCTCCGCCATGTACTTCTCGGCCAGCTCCATGTGGCCGCCCTCGAAGACCTCGCGCCAGAAGTCGTAGACCAGGCGTTTGTTGGCCACGGCCTTGGCGTCGCTGCCAGTGAGCAAGGCCTCGTGATTCGCTTGTGCGACGACGGCGAGTTGCGCAAAGGCGGCGGCGGGCAGGGCGAGTGCAAGCACGAAGCTTGCGCGGGCGATAAGGGTTTTCATGAAATCTCCAGAGAATTTGATGGTCAGGAAGCCACCTTGAAGACTTGGCGCAGGTACGCCAGAAAAGTCTCGTCGTCGCACAGCAGCTTGCCCGGGCTGTCGGAAAGCTTGGCCACCGGCTGGCGGTTGGCGTGGGTCAGCTTCATCACGATGTGCAGCGTGCGCAGGCCCATGTCGTTGGTCAGGTTGGTGCCGATACCGAAACCGGTTTGCGTGCGGTCGGCGAAGTGGCGGTAGAGCGCGATCGACTTGTCGAAGTCGAGCCCGTCGGAAAACACCAGGCGTTTGGTGTGCGCGTCGATGCGCAGTTTTTCGTAGTGCGCGAGTGCCTTTTCGCCCCAGACGACCGGGTCGCCGGAGTCGTGGCGCAGTCCGTCGAAAAGCTTGGCGAAGTAGAGGTCGAAGTCGCCGAGGAAGGCGTCCATGCCGACCACGTCGGTCAGCGCCGTGCCGAGGTCGCCGCGGTATTCCTGGACCCAGTCTTCGAGCGCGGCACGCTGAAAGTCGCGCAGCCGCACGCCGAGTGTCTGGTAGGTCTGCAGGTATTCGTGGGCCATGGTGCCGATGGGCACGAGGTCGAGATCACGCGCATAGAGCACATTCGAGCAGCCCTTGAAAAACTGCGGCACCTCGCGCTTGAAGGTGGCCACGACTTCACGCTGCCAGTCGCCCGAAAAACGCCGGCGCACGCCGAAGTCGAAGAACTCGAAGGGGTGGCGGCGCTTTGGCTCACGCTCGAAATCGCGCAGCCGCTCGATCTTGGCGAGCAGGCGCTTGCGCCCTTCCTTCAGCGCGGCGGCCTGGTCGGAGCGGCGAAAGTACAGCTCGTTGACGATCGCCAGCACGTAGATCTCGAACGCCATCACGTGCACCTGCGGGCCGTTGGCCACGATCTCGAGCTTGCCGTTCACCGCGCTCGCCGTGATGAACTCGCGCTGGAAGTGAAAGATGCGCAGGAAGTCGACGAAGTCGGAGCGCATGAAACGCAGGCCACCGAGGTAGGCCAGGTCTTCGGGGCCGAAGCTCAGGCTGCACAGGTGGTCGAGTTGCTGGTTCACCTCGGGCAACAGTTCGGCCAGCGGGTAGGCCGGCTCGTTGCGGCACACGAAGGTGTATTCCGCCTGCGTCTGCGGGTGGCGGTGCAGCATGGTCTGCCACATCGTGAACTTGTACAGGTCGGTGTCGAGCAGGCTGCTGATGACGGGTTGCATCGGTCGTGTCCCATTGTTGTTCATGCCGCGCTCCGCATCCCCCATGCGGGCACCGCCTGGCCGCATTCTCGCGCCCAAAGGAAACGGCGCCGTTACGGCGCGGTTTCACGCGATGTCCCGCACGCGACAAGTCCCGAGGGTAGCTCCCCTCGCCAGCCCTCGGCCATGAAGACTATTCTCGCGTTCGCACGAGGGAAGACGCGCCGCAGAGCGCCAACAACCAACCATCTGGAGACATGAGAATGAACTTTCACACCCCCCTGCGCCTGAGCGCGCTCGCTCTCGCCAGCACGGCGTTTCTGGTGGCCTGCGGCGGCAGCGACGACCCGGTCGCACCCGAAGAAGCCCGCCCGCAAGACACGCGCGTCTTCAGCCCCGCCGACCCGGCCGCGACGACCTTCACCGCGATGTCGACACAGACCACCGACACGGTCGACATGAGCACCAGCAGCCGCTGGGCCGGCGTGCTGGGCGGCGCTTCGTACCGCGTCGAAGTGCCGGCCAACTGGAACGGCAAGCTCGTGATGTACGCACACGGTTATGCCGGCACCGGCGCGGCCGTGGGCGTGGGCAACCCGTCGATCCGCCGCTACCTGATCCAGAACGGCTACGCCTGGGCCGCTTCGAGCTACGCCAAGAACTACTACGACGTGCGCGCCGGCGTCGAAGACACCAACGCCCTGGCGCTCGAGTTCACGAAGATCGCCGCCGCCAACGGGCGCACGCTCGCCGCACCGACCAAGACCTACATCACGGGCCACTCGATGGGTGGGCACATCACGGCCGCCGCCATCGAAGACGAAGCCGCTGCCACGGCGGTGCACAAGGTGAAGTACGCCGGTGCCGTGCCGATGTGCGGCGTGGTCGGCGACACCGAGCTGTTCAACCAGTTCGCGGCGATGCAGGTCACCGCGCAGGCCCTCGCCGGGCTGCCGAGCTACCCGAGCGCGAAGTGGGCCGAGATCGGTACGCTGGTGACGAGCACGCTGTTCACGACCTTCCCGACCACGCCCACGGCGGCGGGGGTGAAGTACCTGTCGGTGCTGCAGAACATCACCGGCGGCCCGCGCCCGATGTTCAACCTCGGCATCGCCTTCGGCGGCAGCTTCCCTTCGGCCTACGGCACCTTCGGCTCCGACGGCACGGTGACCGGCATCCTGAACAAGAACGTGCTCGACACCAGCGCCTACACCTACACCATCGACGGTGACGTGGCCGGCTCGACGGCGCTGAACGCGTCGGTGCTGAAGATCACCCCCGACCCGGAAGCCAACCGCCTGCGCCGCGACGGCCTGCGCTGGATCCCGAAGGCCAACGGCGAGTTCAAGATCCCGGTGGTCTCGATCCACACCCTGGGTGACCTGTTCGTGCCGTTCAGCATGGAGCAGACCTACCAGAAGCGGGTGGCCGCCAAGGG
>JANYFX010000126.1 GCA_025359585.1 Rhizobacter sp.
CCAAGGGCAAGGTCGTGACGTTGATCGGCTCGAACGGCGCCGGCAAGACGACGACGATGCGCGCGGTCTCGGGAATGATCGCGCCCACCGCCGGCGACATCTCGCTCAACGGCAAGCGCATCGAGGGCATGGAGTCGTACCACATCGCCAAACTCGGCCTGGCGCATTCGCCCGAAGGCCGGCGTGTGTTCGCGACGATGACGGTGGCCGACAACCTGATCCTCGGCGCCTTCCCGCGCCTGACTGGCAGCCGGCCCAAGGGCGATGTGGCGGCCGATCTGGAGCGCGCGCTGGAGCTGTTCCCGCGCCTGAAAGAGCGCCGCCAGCAACTGGCCGGCACCTTGTCGGGCGGCGAGCAGCAGATGCTCGCGATGGCACGCGCGATCATGCTGAACCCCGAAGTCGTGCTGCTCGACGAACCGTCGATGGGCCTCGCGCCGATCCTCGTGGCCGAAGTTTTCCGCATCATCGAGCGGCTCAAGAGCGAAGGCGTGACGATGCTGCTGGTCGAGCAGTTCGCGGCGGCTGCCTTGGCCGTGGCCGACTACGGCTACGTCCTCGAGAACGGCCGCATCTCGGTGCACGGGCCGGCGGAAAAGCTGCGCGACGATCCGGCCGTGAAGGCGGCTTATCTGGGCGGCGGCACCTCGCACTGAGCGGCATTCCGACCGGCCTATGATGGCCGGCACCATGGATGCACTCGTTCCGATCTGGCACGCGGCCGGGCTGCCCGCACAAACGCTGCAGCAGCTTGCGCTGACCGGCTCTGATCCGGTGCTGCCTTCTTCTTTTTCGGTGGGCAACGCCGCGCAAACCACGCTCGCGGCCGCCGCCCTCGCCGCGACCGAACTCGGCCACCATCGAAACGGACTGCGCCAGCAGGTCCAGGTCGACATGCTTCAGGCGGCGCTCGAATGCTGCGGCCATTTCACGATCGACGGCCGCGCGCCCGAGGTCTGGGACAAGATCGCCGGCCTGTACCCCTGCCAGGATGGCGGCTGGGTCCGCCTGCACACGAATTTTGCACACCACCGTGACGGCGTTTTGCGTCTGCTCGGCTTGACTGTGGGGCCCGACACCGAGCGCGAACCCGTCGCAGCCGCGTTGCAGAAGTGGAAGGCGTTCGACTTCGAAGATGCTGCGGCCCAGGCCGGCCTGGTCGTGGCCGCGCTGCGAAGCTTCGACGAGTGGGATCGGCACCCGCAGAGCGCCGAGGTCGCCCGCAACCCGCTCGTCGCGATTGAAAAGATCGGCGACGCGGCACCCCTGGTTTTGCCACCGCAGCCACTCGATGCCCGCCCGCTGCAAGGGCTGCGCGTACTCGACCTCACCCGCATCCTCGCCGGCCCCGTGGGAGGCCGCACCCTGGCTGCGTATGGCGCCGACGTGCTGCTCGTCAACGCGCCGCACCTGCCCAACATCGAGGCGATCATCGACACCAGCCGAGGCAAGCTGTCGGCGTTGGCCGACCTGCGCGAGGCAACCGGTCACGCGAGTCTTCTCGCGGTCTTGCGCGCCGCTCATGTGTTTATCCAGGGCTACCGGCCCGGCGCCCTCGCCGCACTCGGCTTCGCGCCCGAAGAGGTGGCGCAGGCCCGCCCCGGCATCGTGATGGTGTCGCTCTCTGCCTACGGCGAGAGCGGCCTGTGGGCAGGCCGGCGCGGTTTCGACTCGCTGGTGCAAACCGCGACCGGCATCAACCACGCCGAAGCGCAGGCCGCCGGTTCGCCACAACCCAGACCGCTGCCGATGCAGATCGTCGACATGGCCACCGGCTTCCTGATTGCCTTCGGCACGCAAGCCGCGGTGCTGCGCCAGCAGCGCGAAGGTGGCAGCTGGCACGTGCGGGTGTCGCTCGCCCGCACGGCCTTGTGGCTGCGCGAACTCGGGCGCGTGCCGAACGGCTTCTCCGCAACGAAGCCCGATTTTCGCGGCCTGATGGAGACCCACACCTCCGGCTACGGCGCGCTGAGCGCGATGCGCCATGCCGCTGTGTTCTCGCACACACCGGCCGGCTGGGCGCGCCCGTCGATGCCGCCCGGCAGCCACCCGCTGGCCTGGCCAGCCGCGTGATCACCTGGCCCGGCGCTGCGGCCGGCACAGCGGCGCGTGCCAAAATCCCGCGTGCGATTTCCAACGAGTGAGTGCAGCGCGCCGTGAGCCTTGTTTTTCCCCACACCTTCGTGCCCTGGTTTCGCACCGTGGCGCCGCACATTCACGCCTACCACGGCAAGACTTTCGTCGTGGCGATCGCCGGTGAGCTGATCGCCGCCGGCAAGCTCAGCCCGTTCGCGCAAGACCTGGCGATCCTGCAGGCGATGGGCATCAAACTCGTGCTGGTGCACGGCTTTCGCCCGCAGGTGAACGAGCAGCTGCGCTCCAAGGGCCACGAAGCACGCTACAGCCACGGCATGCGAATCACCGACGCGGTGGCGCTCGACTCGGCACAGGAAGCCGCTGGCCAGTTGCGCTTCGAGATCGAGGCGGCGTTTTCACAAGGACTTCCGAACACGCCGATGGCCAACGCGATCGTGCGTGTCGTGTCGGGCAACTTCCTCACCGCGCGCCCGGTCGGCATCGTCGACGGCGTCGACTTCATCCACAGCGGCGTAGTGCGCAAGGTCGACGCGGCGGCGATCCGCAGCGCGATCGACATCGGCGCGATGGTGCTGCTCTCGCCCTTCGGTTTTTCACCGACCGGCGAAGCCTTCAACCTGACAATGGAAGACGTGGCCACGAGCACCGCGATCGCGCTGCAGGCCGACAAGCTGCTGTTCATCACCGAGATCCCCGGCATCCACGAAGACCTGGCCGACTCCGACAGCCCGATCGACACCGAGCTCGCGCTGGCCGATGCCGAGAGGCTGCTCGCGTCGCTTCCGCGCCCTCTGCTTCCGACCGACCCTGCCTTCTACTTGCAGCACTGCGTGCGCGCCTGCCAGGGCGGTGTGGAGCGCTCGCACATCCTGCCGTTCGCAACCGACGGTGCGCTGCTGATGGAGGTGTTCACGCACGACGGCATCGGCACGATGGTGGTCGACGAGAAGCTCGAAAGCCTGCGTGAAGCCACCTCTGACGACATCGGTGGCGTGCTGCAGCTGATCGAACCCTTCGAGCGCGACGGCACGCTCGTCAAGCGCGACCGCACCGAGATCGAGCGTGACATCGGCCACTACACCGTGATCGAACACGACGGCGTGATCTTCGGCTGCGCCGCGCTCTACCCTTACCCCGAAGCGAAGACCGCCGAGATGGCGGCGCTGACAGTCTCGCCGCAAGTGCAGAGCCAGGGCGACGGCGAGCGCATCCTGAAGCGCGTGGAACAGCGTGCCAAGGCGATGGGGCTGGACAGCATCTTCGTGCTGACGACGCGCACGATGCACTGGTTCATCAAGCGCGGCTTCGTGCAGGTCGACCCCGACTGGCTGCCCGAAGCCCGCAAACGCAAATACAACTGGGACCGGCGTTCGCAGGTTCTGGTCAAGAAACTCTCATAACCCCTGTGTCGGCGGCTGTGCCGGCAAACCCAACCCGTATACCAGGAGGCCACCATGGCTCGTCTCGTTCAATGTGTTCACCTGAAAAAAGAAGCCGAAGGCATGGACTATTCGCCTTACCCCGGCGAATTGGGCAAGAAAATCTACAACTCGGTCAGCAAGGAAGCCTGGGCGCTGTGGATGAAACACCAGACCATGCTGGTGAATGAAAACCGGCTCAATCTCGCCGACCAACGTGCCAGGCAGTATCTGGCTCGTCAAATGGAGAATTTCTTTTTCGGCGGCGGCGCAGAACAACCGGCAGGTTATGTGCCGCCGGCCAACTGACAACTGGAACCGTACTTTATTTCCACCGTCACCACTTGCAGGAATGCAGGCTGAATGAATAGAATCGCGCTGCCCGGATGCGGGTATCGCTCGATTCAGCGGAGGAAATGAAATGGCTTCATTGCAGGAATTGATCGCCCAGAAAGAAGCTCTGGAGCGGCAGATCGAACTCACGAAGAAGCAGGACCGCAGCGAGGCCATCGCCAAAGTCCGCACTTTGATGACGGAATATGGTTTGTCGGTCTCCGACCTTTCCGCGAAAAGCGGTGTCAAGGCCGGGTCCGGAACCGGCAACAAGGTCGCCGCAAAATACCGCAACAAGGCCACCGGAGAAGCGTGGAGCGGCCGTGGCCTGCAACCCAAATGGCTGAAGGCAGCCGTTTCGGCGGGCCGCAAGATCGAAGAGTTCGCGGTCTGATGACGGCTTGCCGCCTGACGAGAATCTCGATGAAAGCCACCTTCTGGGTGGCTTTTTTTCGGCTCTCGGCAAGGTGGCTTCCGACCAGCGTGTGAACTGAAATCGGCATCTCGGTTGCCGGAGCCGCGAGGGGCGACGCGAGCACCCCTTACATTTACGAACAAATTTCGCAGCCACGACGTGCCCTACCTCCGCATCTCTCGCTTCCCGCTCGCCCTGCTCGGTGGTTTCAGTGCCCCGCAGTGGACAGTGCGGGTGTCGATCGTTCTCGTCGCTTGCTGCCTCGGTGGCCTTGTCGGGCTCGCGGCGCCGCAGATCGACGGAGGTGTCGCATTGATCTGGCCGCCGCTCGGCATCGCGCTGGCTGCCTTGCTGCGCTTCGGTGTCGGCGTGTGGCCCGGGGTGTTCGTGGGCGCCCTGCTGGTGGCGCTCTCGGCCGGCAGGCCGCTCTGGCTCGCCCTCCTGATCGCAGCGGGCAACACATTGGGGCCGGCCATCGGCGCCCTGGCTTTGCAACGCGACGGGCTGCATGTGGCGCTCGACCGGCGCCGCGACCTGTGGTTATTCGGCGCCATCGGCGCGGCCGGGGCGACGCTGTTCACCGCCAGCAACGGCAGCTTCTGGATCGCTGCGAGCGGTGCCATCGGCTGGGCCGATGCGCCGCGTGCCTGGGCTTATTGGTGGCTCGGCGACGCCATGGGCGCGCTGGTGGTCGGCATTCCCTTGATCACGTTCTCGCGCGCGGCGCTCCGGCAGGCCTTCGGCGAGTGGCGCTGGGTCGCCACCGGCCTGCTCTCGCTTGGCGTCGTCGGCAGCGGAGCGCTGGGTTTTCTGCAGGGCGGAAGTGCCCACGCTGCACCATCATTGCTGGTGTTCGTACCGCACCTGCTGTTGTGCTGGCTCGCGCTGCGCAGCGGCTTGTTCGCCGCGGCGTCCAGCGCGATGCTGTTGATCGGCGGCGCGGTGCTGGCCACCGCGCAAGGCATCGGCCCGTTCCCCCGCCTCGACTCCGACGAGGGAGTGATGTTTCTGGTCGGCTACGTCTGCAGCCTGCTGGCCACGCCGCTGCTCACCACCGCACTCGCGGGTGAGCTCGCCGCCAACGAAAGACGCTGGCAGCTCGCGCTCGACACATCCGGGATCGGCGTGGCCGAGTGGGACCTGCGGGCCGGGCGCGTCACGCTGTCGGGTCGCTGGCTGGCACTCCTGGGTTACGGCACGCAAGAGTTCGGTACCGGTGTACAGGCGTTCTGGGACCAGTTTCACCCCGACGACGTCATCGCCGTTCAGCGGGCCTTCGAACCGCTGCGCTCGGCCGGCGCCACCAGTGGCCGGGCCGAGTGCCGCATCGAGTGCCGCGACGGCAGCTGGCGCTGGTTCGAGCTGCACGCCCTGGTGGCAGAGCGCACCGCAGACGGCAAGCCGGTTCGCCTCGTGAGCACCGCGCGCGACATCAGCGACATGCGCATCGCCCACGAACGCCAGCAGCTCTCGGAAAGCCTGTTCCAGCACTTGCACGAAGGCCTGTTGATCACCGACGCGAACCACCGCGTGCTCGAAGTCAACCCAACCTTCACCGAGATCACGGGCCATTCGCGCGAAGAACTGCTCGGCAACGTGCCGAGCCTGATGCGCCCGGCCGAAGCCGGCTCCGACGCCGACGTGCAGCTCGAAGCGATGCGCGCGAGCCTGGACGCGGGTGGCATGTGGCGCGGCGAGATGCTCGACCAGCGCCGCAACGGCGAGCCCTGCCTGCTGCAGGTGACGGTGTCGGTGGTTCGCAATGCCAACGGCACGGTGCGCAACCACGTGCTCGCGGTCGCCGACGTGACGCGCGCGCGTCGTCAGCTCGAGCAGTTGCAGCGCCAGGCGCACTTCGACGAGCTGACCCGGCTGCCAAACCGCGTGCGCCTCGCCCAGATGCTGCAGGCGGCGCTGCACACCAGTCAGCGCGAAGGCTCTCTGTTGACGGTGTGTTACCTCGACCTCGACCACTTCAAGCCAGTCAACGACCGCTTCGGCCACGAGTCGGGAGACCGCCTGCTGCTGGAGCTGGCCAACCGCATGCGGCGCTCGCTGCGCTCATGGGCCGGCGGCGACGACGTGGTCGCGCGCATCGGCGGTGACGAATTCGTGCTGTTGCTGCGCACCACCACGCTCGAAGAAAGCCGCCATGCGGTCGAGCGGGTGTTGCAGCAGGTCTGCCAGCCTTACACCCTCGGTGTCGGCCTGGGCGCCGGGCCGGTCACGGTGACCGCGAGCATCGGCGCCACCGTCTACCCGCTCGACGATGCCGACGCGGAAACGCTGCTGCGCCACGCCGACCACGCGATGTACGGCGCCAAGCAGGCCGGCCGCAACGGCTACCTGTTCTTCGACGCCGAACACGACCGCCGCGCCGAAGCGCGTTTCGTCGCCCTCGGCCGGGTCCAGGAAGCGCTCGACGCGAATGAGTTCCGCCTCTATTTCCAGCCCAAGGTCGACATGCGCTCGGGCACGGTGCTCGGCGTCGAAGCGCTGCTGCGCTGGAAGCACCCGGACCAGGGCGTGATCCTGCCGGCGCAATTCCTGCCGCTCATCGAGAACACCGGCCTGAGCGTGAGCGTGGGCAACTGGGTGCTGCAACACGGCATCGAACAACTCGCGCACTGGATGCGCCTGGGCCTGGACATCACGCTGAGCATCAACATCTCGGCCCGCCACCTGCAGGAGCCGCTGTTCGCGCAGCACCTGGCCGGGCTGTTGTCGAAGTACCAGACCCCGGTGGCGCACAAGCTCATCATCGAAGTGCTCGAGACCGCAGCGCTCGCCGACATCGACTACACCTGCGACCTGATGGAAGAGTGCCGCGCGCTCGGTGTGCGGTTTGCGCTCGACGACTTCGGCACCGGTTATTCCACCTTCACCTACCTGAAGCGCCTGCCGATCGACATGCTCAAGATCGACCGCTCCTTCGTCATCAACATGCTGTCCGACCGGCAAGACCTGGCCATCGTCGAAGGCGTGATCGGTTTGTCGCAAACCTTCGGCTGCACCGTCGTGGCCGAGGGTGTCGAAACCCCGGAGCAGGCGACACGGCTGATCCAAATCGGCTGCGAAGTCGGCCAGGGCAACGGCATCGCGGCCGCCATGCCGGCCGACGAAGTGCCGGGCTGGGTGCGGGGTTACCGGGGCATTGCGAGCCAGCTGGGTCAGCTCACGGTCTGAACTCGCGGCGCGGCCCCGGGGGGGCTGCCGTAGACTCGTCGGGTGATCCCGCCCGCCTTCGTTCATGACCTGCTCGCCCGCGTCGACATCGTCGAGGTGGTGGGTCGCCATGTGCAGCTGAAGAAGGCCGGCATCAACCACAAGGGGCTGTGCCCTTTTCAC
>JANYFX010000136.1 GCA_025359585.1 Rhizobacter sp.
GTCTCGGCCTATGCCGCCGGCCAGGTGCAGCTGATGGGCGTGGGCGCGTCGGTGGCCGGCAACTTCATGGCGAAGAACCCGAACGTGAGCACCGAGTTCAAGCTGCTGCTCAAAGACTCGCCCAACTTCATCGGCGTGGCCAAGGGCGAAGACAAGCTGCGCCTGAAGGTCAACGACATCATTGCCGACGCGAAGAAGTCGGGCGAGCTGAACAAGATGGCGATGAAGTGGCTGGGCCGCCCGCTGGGCGAATTGCCTTGATCGTTTGACGCAGCAGCCTCACACATGATCGCGTTCGACTTCCCCGCCGTCCTCGCCGAGTGGCCGCTGCTGGCCCGGGGCGTGGCCGCCACGCTGGCGCTGACGGCCGTGTCGGCGACGGTGGGGGTGTCGCTCGGCGTGGCCTGCGCCTGGGCACGGCTGCACGGTGCACCATGGTTGAAGGCGGTCGTCGGCGCGTATGTGGAGCTGATCCGCAACACGCCGTTCATCGTGCAGCTGTTCTTCCTGTTCTTCGGCTTGCCCGGTGTCGGCATCAAGCTCTCGCCCGAGGTGGCCTCGGTGCTCGCGATGGTGGTGAACCTCGGCGCCTACGCGGCCGAGATCGTGCGTGCCGGCATCGCCACCACGCCGCGCGGCCAGATCGAAGCGGCGCAAAGCCTGGCCTTGTCCGAGATGCAGGTGTTCACGCGCGTCGTGTTGCCGCCCTCGCTGAAGCGGGTCTGGCCGGCGCTGGTGAGCCAGATCATCATCGTGATGCTGGGCTCGGCGGTGTGCGGGCAGATCTCGACACCGGAGCTGTCTTACGCGGCCAACCTGATCCAGTCGCGCAACTTCCGCGCCTTCGAGGCTTTCATCATCGCGACACTGATCTACCTGGCTTTGTCGATGGCCTTGCGACGCTTGTTGAACTGGGCTGGGCCGCGCTTCATCTTCGGAAAATAGGATGGTCGACTTTTCCCTCTGGGACATCTTCCGCAACCTGCTGCTCGCCGCCCGCTGGACGGTGCTGCTGTCGCTGATCGCGTTCGTCGGTGGCGGGCTCGTCGGCATCGCACTGTTGATCGCGCGCATCGCGAAGCTGCGCTTCGCCGACACGCTGGTCGGTGCCTACGTGCAACTCTTTCAGGGCACGCCGCTGCTGATGCAGCTCTTTCTCGCGTACTTCGGCCTGGCCCTCTTCGGCATCAACGTCTCGCCCTGGGTTGCGGCGGCGCTTGCACTCACGCTTTACACCAGCGCCTTCCTCACCGAGATCTGGCGCGGCTGCGTCAACGCGGTGAACAAGGGGCAATGGGAAGCCTCGACGGCGCTGGCACTCAGCCTGTCGGAGCAACTGCGTTATGTGATCGGCCCGCAGGCCTTGCGCGTGGCGGTGCCGCCGACGGTGGGTTTTCTGGTGCAGGTGATCAAGGGCACGGCGCTGGCCTCGGTGATCGGCTTCGTCGAGCTGACCAAGGCCGGCACGATGATCACCAACGCCACCTTCCGGCCGTTCACCGTGTACGCCTGCCTCGCGCTGATGTATTTCGCGCTGTGCTTCCCAATCTCGGCCTGGAGCAAGTCACTGGAGAAGAAGCTGAACCATGGGCATCGTTGAAATCGCGGGACTGAAGAAGCGCTTCGGCACGAACGAAGTGCTGAAGGGCATCGACCTGTCGGTCAAGCAGGGCGAGGTGATCGCCATCATCGGCAAGAGCGGCTCGGGCAAGAGCACGCTCTTGCGTTGCATCAACGGGCTGGAAGTCTTCAACGAAGGCACGCTCAGCGTCGACGGCAACCCGCTGCTGCACGACGACAAGGCGGCGATGCGCACGCTGCGCCAACGCGTCGGCATGATCTTCCAGGGCTTCAACCTGTTCCCGCACCTGAGCGTCGGTCGCAACGTGATGCTCGCGCCCACGCTGGTGAAAAAGCGCGACACGGCGGCTGCGGCCGAGCAGGCATCGAGACTGCTCGCACGCGTCGGCCTGGCAGAAAAATTCGATGCCCAACCCGATCAGTTGTCGGGCGGCCAACAGCAACGCGTGGCGATCGCGCGCGCACTCGCGATGGAACCCGCCGTGCTGCTGTGCGACGAGATCACCTCGGCGCTCGACCCCGAGCTGGTGGGCGAGGTGTTGCGTGTGGTGGAGTCGCTCGCCGACGAAGGCATGACGCTGCTGATGGTCACGCACGAGATGAGCTTTGCACGCAAGGTCTCGGACCGCTTGGTCTTCATGCACGCCGGCCGCATCCACGAGATGGGCCCACCGGAGGTGATCTTCGGCGCACCGCAAACGCCCGAGTTGAAGCAGTTTCTCTCGTCGATCGACGCCTGAGCGCCGCGCTACTGCTGCTCGCGCTTGCGTTTGGTCTCGAGCACCCTCACGCATTCGGGGTGATCGCGGTAACGCGGCTGCTCGCATTCGCGGTCCATGCAGACGGCCAGCGCGATGAACAGGCGGGTGCCGCACACCTCGCGCGCCGTCGCCGGGCCGGTGGCCGCTGCTGGCACCGGCGCGGCAACGACCACCGGGTCGCGCTGCATGGCGGGCACCGGCCTGCCGCGCCCTTCTGCGGCGCGCGACGCCGCGGTATCGCCATAGAGGCTGCCCACCGGGGTGTTGCCTTCGGGTCGCGAAGCCCCGGCAACCACGTTTGGCTTGTTGCGGGACCCGCTCGCGGCACCCAGTGAAACGGCGGCAGCGCTGCCGCTGCCGGCGACCGCAGCCACCGGTTTGCCTGCGTCGCCAGACGCTGCCTTGCCCGGCACCGCCAAACCTTGCGCCTGGGCCACCGCCGCGAGGGCGGCGTCGGTCGCGGCCTGTGTCGAGGCCGCCGCGCTGGCCGGCGTGGCCACGGCCACGGCAGGCGGCGGTGCTGGCACCGGAACGGGCGCGGCCACGGCCATCGAAGCGGCCGCGCTGGCCGCCTCGACGGCCACCACAGCCGGCACGCGCGAGCCGCCGAGCAACCCGACGAACTGCCACAGCACCGCCCCCGCCACGACGACGGCCGCAGCGAGCACTGCCATCAGCAGGCCACGCTTCGACGCAGGCGCGGCCGGTGGGTGCGAAGGCCCCGGTGCGGCGGCGAGCCGCTGCGGCGCGGCCGGCATCACCGTTGCGGGGCGGGGCGGTGGTGGCGGTGGCGCGCGCGGCGTCGACGTCGGTGGGTACGCGGTATTGATGCGCGTGGCCTGCGGGTCGGCGGCATCGACCATCATGGTCGGCTGAAACGTCACCGCGCTCGACGCACCGAGCGGGGGGACCGCCCCACCCTGCCCCGCGCCAACGGCGGCAACACGCGCCGGCACCGGGGCCAGGCCCTTCAACGCGGCACGCAGCTCGGCCACGTTCTGCGGGCGCTCCAGCGGGCGCACCCGCAGCGTCCAGCCCACCGCTTCGAGCAGGCGTTGCGACACGCCGGGCACGCTGCGTTGTTCGATCGGCTCCGAGTCGTCTTGCATCGCGCGCGCCGTGGCCGGCGCCGGCGGCACACCGAACAGCAGGAAGTGCATGACCGCGCCGAGCGCATAAATGTCGGTCCACGGGCCCTGGCGCATCTGCGTCATTTCGGCGTACTGCTCGATCGGCGCGTAGCTCGGTTTCAGGATCGCGGTGAGCGACTGCGTGCGGTCGCTGATGACGTGCCGCGCGGCGCCGAAGTCGAGCAGGATCGGCGGGCCTTCGGGCGGCAGCAGGATGTTGTCGGGCGCGATGTCGCGGTGGTACACGCCCTCGCGGTGCAGCAGTTCGAGCGCATCGAGCATGGGGTGGATCACGCTCATGATCCAGGCCTCGTCGGGCGCGTGCGCCATCGCCTTGCGCGCGTCGCGCAGCGTGATGCCCTGCAGGTAGGGCATGACCATGTAGGCGGTGGCGTTGTCTTCCCAGAAGCGGTAGACCTTCACCAGCGACGGGTGGTCGAAACGCGCCAGCAAGCGCGCTTCGTTGACGAAGGAGCGCAGACCGATCGCATAGGTCTCGGCGAACGACGCCGAGCGCACCGTGATCATCGGCCCGACCCCGCGCGATGCGAGCGCCGCCGGCATGTATTCCTTCAGCGCGACCTGGCGCTCCAGCGAGTGGTCTTGCGTGAGGTAGACGATGCCGAAGCCGCCCACGCCGAGCACGCGCAGGATCTCGAACTCGCCGAAGCGGGTGCCGGCCGGTAAGGCGTCGTGCTCGGCCACGGCAGCAGCCGGCGGGGGGGCGGAAGGGGTTGGTGTGCTCATGTTGAAAGCGCCCGGGGCGCGGACGCGAAGATTAACGCACGGGGCGGCAGCTTCCGCGCCCTCCAATGAGGGGTTGATGACTTTCGGCCCCAGGCCCGGCGTGCCGGGCCGCACCCCCGCCGGCCAGCCCGGCGCGTGCAACTAAAATCGGCGCTTCGCCGTTTGCTCACCGCCCTTGCCCGAACCCGAACACCATGCCCAAAGTCACTTCACCCAAGCCAGTCTCCACCCAACCCAAGAAGGTCGTGCTCGCCTATTCCGGCGGCCTGGACACCTCGGTGATCCTGAAGTGGCTGCAAGACGAGTACCACTGCGAGGTGGTGACCTTCACCGCCGACCTGGGCCAGGGTGAAGAAGTCGAACCCGCACGCGCCAAGGCGTTGAAGATGGGCATCAAGCCCGAGAACATCTTCATCGACGACCTGCGCGAGGAGTTCGTGCGCGACTTCGTGTTCCCGATGTTCCGCGCCAATGCGCTGTACGAAGGCGAATACCTGCTCGGCACCTCGATCGCGCGGCCGCTGATCGCCAAGCGCCTGATCGACATCGCCCGCAAGACCCGCGCAGACGCGATCAGCCACGGCGCCACCGGCAAAGGCAACGACCAGGTGCGTTTCGAGCTCGGCGCCTACGCGCTGATGCCCGACGTGAAGGTGATCGCCCCGTGGCGCGAGTGGGACCTGCTGAGCCGCGACAAGCTGCTGGCCTACGCCGACAAACACGGCATTCCGGTCGACTTCAAGAAGCGCAAGGGTGGCGGCGCGCCGTATTCGATGGACGCCAACCTGCTGCACATCAGCTACGAAGGCGGCGTGCTCGAAGACCCGAACTTCGCTCCCGACGACAAGATGTGGCGCCTGACGGTCAGCCCCGAAAAGGCGCCGGGCAAGCCGCAGATCGTCGAGCTCGGCTACGCCAAGGGCGACATCGTCACGATCGACGGCAAGAAGATGAGCCCGGCACAGGCGCTGACCGAGCTCAACCGCATTGGCGGCAAACACGGCATCGGTCGGCTCGACAAGGTCGAGAACCGCTACGTCGGAATGAAGAGCCGCGGCTGTTATGAAACCCCGGGGGGCACCATCATGCTGGCCGGCCACCGCGCGATGGAGTCGATCACGCTCGACCGCGAAGTGCTGGCGCTGAAAGACGACCTGATGCCGCGTTACGCGCGCATGGTCTACAACGGCTACTGGTTCAGCCCCGAGCGCTTGTTGCTGCAAGGCCTGATCGACGCGAGCCAGGCGACCGTGAACGGCAGCGTCAAGCTCAAGCTCTACAAGGGCACGATCATGTGCGTGGGCCGCGAGTCGAAGACCGATTCGCTGTTCGACATGAAGATCTCGACCTTCGACGACGACGGTGGCGCCTACAACCAAGCCGACGCCGCCGGTTTCATCAAGCTCAATGCCTTGCGCCTGCGCATCGGCGCCAATCTGGCGGCGCGTCGCAAGCCGGCGTCGAAGAGAAAATAGGGCGCGGGCCGAAACGCCTGCACCCGCCGCAGTGCAGTGCAAGAATCGAAAGCATGCTCCCGATGAATCGACAGTGCCGCCGCCGGCTCCTCGTAGGTGCGGCCCTGGGTCTCGCCACCGGCCTGCCGATGTGGGCGCAAGCGCAGGAAGCCGCCGCGCCCAAGGTGATCCTCACGGTCACCGGCAACGTGCAAAAGCCTCCCGGTGCCGCAGGCATCGACTTCGACCTGCCGATGCTGATGAAGCTGCCGCAACACAGCTTCACCACCAAGACGCCCTGGTACAACGGGCCCGAGACGTTCAGTGGCGTGCTGATGCGCGACATCATGCGGCAAGTCGGGGCGTCCGGCAGCCGGCTGCTGGTGGTGGCGCTCAACGACTACACGTCGGAGATCCCGATCGAGGATTTCGACCACTACGACGTCGTCCTGGCGCTGAAGCGGGGCGG
>JANYFX010000404.1 GCA_025359585.1 Rhizobacter sp.
CGAGATCGAGAAGTCGAACAGCACGCTGGTCTTCGTCAACGTGCGCTCGCAGGCTGAGATCTGGTACCAGTTGTTGTTGCAGGAGAAGCCCGAGTGGGCCGGCGTGGTCGCGCTGCACCACGGCTCGCTCGACAAGGGAACGCGCGAATGGGTCGAGCTCGGGCTGAAGGAAGGTCGGCTCAAGGCCGTGGTGGCGACCTCGTCGCTCGACCTCGGCGTCGACTTCCTGCCCGTCGAGCGCGTACTGCAGATCGGCTCGGCCAAAGGCGTGGCGCGCCTGCTGCAGCGCGCCGGCCGCAGCGGCCACGCGCCGGGCCGCGCGAGCCGCATCACGCTCGTGCCGACCAACACGCTGGAACTGGTCGAAGCGGTGGCGGCGCGGCGCGCGGCGCAGGCCGGGTTGATCGAAAAACGCGCCACGCCCGAGAAACCGCTCGACGTGCTGGTGCAGCACCTGGTCACCGTCGCGCTCGGCGGTGGTTTCAAGGCGAGCGAGCTGTTCAGCGAAGTGCGCACCGCGCACGCCTACCGCAAGCTCACGCGCGCTGAATTCCAGTGGGCACTCGACTTCGTCGAGAAGGGTGGTTCGAGCCTGGCCGCCTACCCCGAGTACCACCGCGTGCAGAAGGTCGGTGCGCTCTACCGCGTGCCCGACCGCGGCATCGGCCGGCGCCACCGCCTTCAGGTCGGCACGATCGTCTCCGAGTCGTCGATGACGGTGGCCTACCTGAGCGGCGGGCGCATCGGCACGATCGAAGAAGGCTTCGTTGCGCGGCTGCGAGCCGGCGACTGTTTTGTCTTCGGCGGCAAGCGGCTCGAATACATCCGCACGCAGGACATGACGGCCTACGTGAAACGCGCCGAGAAGAACAAGGGCATGGTGACGAGCTGGGCCGGGGCCAAGATGCCGCTCTCGAGCGAGCTGGCCGATGCGGTGCTGGGCGTGCTGGCCGGCGTGGCGCAAGGCGATTTTTTCGAGCCCGAGTTGCAGGCCGCGCTGCCGATGCTGCAGACACAACTGCGCTTGTCGAAACTGCCGACACCGCAGACCTTGCTGATCGAGCGTTTTCATTCGCGCGAAGGCCAGCACCTGTTCATCTATCCGTTCGCCGGCCGCAACGCGCACATCGGCCTGGCCAGCCTGCTCGCGTGGCGGCTTGCGAAAGACGCGCCCAACACCTTCAGCCTGTCGATCAACGACTACGGGCTGGAACTGTTGAGTGCCTTGCCGATCGACCCGGCACCGCTGCTCGACCAGACGCTCTTCAGCGAGGAAGAGCTGCTGCACGACGTGTTCGCGAGCCTGAATTCGAGCGAGCTCGCGCGGCGCCGCTTCCGCGAGATCGCGCGTGTCGCCGGGCTGGTGTTCACTGGCTACCCGGGCCAGCCCAAGAGCACGCGGCAACTGCAGGCTTCGAGCTCGCTGTTCTACGAAGTGTTCATGAAATACGATGCCGACAACCGCTTGCTGGGCCAGGCGCAGACCGAAGTGTTGAGCCAGGAGCTTGACATTCGGCGCCTCGCCTTCAGCTTGAAGCGCATGCGTACGCAGCGCGTCGAGTTCGTCGAGCTCGCGGTGCCGAGCCCGTTCGCCTTGCCTTTGCTGGTGGAGCGCTTTCGCGAAAAGTTGACGACCGAAAAACTCAAGGATCGGCTGGATCGAATGCTCAAGGACATGGAACGCGCCGCCGACCAGGCCAGCGCCGGCCCGGCCGCCAGGGCGCCGCGCGGCCGGCGCCGCAGCAGCGTCAAGGCGGGCACATGACGGGCAGGCTGGCGCGAATGTTCGGTGCGCTCAAGCTCACGCGGCTGCGTGTGTACCTCGTCGCGCTGTGGAAACTCTTCAAGCATCCGCAGGCGCCGCGCGCCGCCAAGTGGGTGGCGTTCGCGGTGATCGCCTACGCGGTCAGCCCGATCGACCTGATCCCCGATTTCATTCCCGTGCTCGGCCAGCTCGACGACCTGATCATCGTGCCGCTCGGCATTGCGCTGGTGGTGCGGCTCACACCGAAGCCGCTGTGGCAGGGCCTGTTGCTCGAAGCTGAAACCTCGTCGCAGAAATTGCCTTCGCTGTGGTGGGGTGCGCTGCTGATCGGGCTCGTGTGGGCGCTCTTGTTCGGCTTGTTCGTCTGGTGGTTGGTCAATGTGATCTCGCTGGCCTGAGACGCGTGGTGGCTTCGGCTACAGTCCCCGACGATCGAAGTCGCCAACCCGAAAGCACCCACCGATGAAACCCACGACCCTGCTCCAGCCGTTGCTCGCCGCCTCGATCATCGCCGCCTCGGGCGCAGCCCAGGCGCAGGCCTTCGACGCGGTGCGTCTGTACGGCGACCCCGGCCCCAACGGCCAGGGCACGGTCGGCATCGCGGCGGTGCTCGGTTACCGCTACATGGGTTCCGACGAACGCCGCGGCGCGGTGTTGCCGGCACTCGAATACCGCTGGGCCAACGGCTGGTTCGCGGGCACGACCAACGGCGTGGGCTACAAGTTCAGCTCCGACCCGAGCATGCAGTACGGCGTGCGTGTCACGGCCGACTTCGGCCGCAGCGAGAACCGCTCGCCGGTGCTGGCGGGCATGGGCGACATCAAGGCCCGTCCCGAGATCGGCGGCTTCTTCAACTTCCATTTGTCGCGTGATTTCAATCTGACCTCGTCGCTGCGCTACGGCTCGGGCAACGACCGCCGCGGCGCGCAGCTCGACCTGGGCGCGCACTACGGGGTGCAACTGGCGCCGCAGTGGCGCACGACGGTGGGCGTCTCTGCCACCGTCGTCAACGGCTCGTACATGCAAAGCCACTTCGGTGTGACACCGGCGCAGGCGCTGACGAGCCAGAACCCGGCCTACGCGGCCGGCGCGGGCTTGCGCGACGTGCGCACTAACCTCTCGGTGACCTATTTCATCAATTCGGAATGGACGGCCACCGGCGGCGTGAGCGCGAGCTCGCTGCAGGGCGACGCGAAGAACAGCCCGATCGTGCGCGAGCGCACCCCGATCACGGGCTTGCTGGCACTCGGCTACCGGTTCTGAAGCCCGCGGCCGCGAGGCCGCGCTTCACTGCATTTCCATGCGGTCGAAGGCGAGTTCCAGCGTTTCGATGACGATGCCGCCGTGCAGCGCGTTCAGCGGCGAATACGCCAGGCTCACGGGCCGCGTGTTGCGGAACAGCCAGGTCATCACCACGGTCTCAAAGTCTTCGGCGAGCAGCTCGATCTTCACGGTGCGCCTCTGCGGCGCCTTGCCGTGGCGGGCCTTGTTCCACCAGGCGTAGAGGTCGAGCTGGCCGGTCACGCCGCGCTTGAGAACGAGCGTCTGTGCGGGCGCACCGGCGACTGCTGGTGCGGCCGGGTCGGGCGAGTCGAGCGCGAAGCTCGGGAAGATCACTTCGGAAAAACCGGCGCTCGCGCTGCGGGCGTCACCGCCACCGAACGAGACCAGAAAGTTGGCGCCGGTGTGCGGCCGGTCACGCGTCACGGCAGGCACTTACTGCAGCTCGATGCGCTCGCAGGCGAGCACGATCTCTTCCATCGCCACCTCAACGCCCTTGGCGTTGAGCGGGCCACTCGTGTGCTTGACGATGCGCGCGCGCAGCAGCCTCCAGGTTTGCACGGCCGCGCTGTGGTCTTCGTTCATCAGCTGGACGGTGACGGTGCGCAGCGCGTTCTGGTCGCCGTTGCGGATCTGGTCGAGCCACTGGTACAGCTCGAGCGAGCCGATCACGCCACGCTTGAGCGTCACGTTGCCGGCCTTGCTCAATCCAGTCAGCTTGATCGGGCTGTTCTCTTTCGAGTTGCCGTTGCGGTACTCGATGACGGCGAGCTCGGTGCCGATCTCGCTCATCTCCTGAAAGCCGGCGCGCGGGCCTTCGGTGTTGCCGTCGCCGAGGTCGACAGAGAAGTTGAACTGGGTGTAAGGGCGATCGCGCATCGTGGCCATGGCGGGGCTCCTCGGTTCAGGGTTTCAGCGGGCGGGTCGGCGGTTCGGGGGCGGGCGCTGGCGCGAGCCGGGTTGTTGTTGCTGCGGCGGCGGGCGCGGGCCACGCGGGTCGGCGGGCCGGGCTTCGAGGCGCACCGGTGGCGGTGCTTGCCGGGCCTGCGTGAGCATCGTGTCGAGCTGCGCTTCGGTCAAGCCCTTGAGGGCGCAGAAATTGGCGCGGGTGAGCGTGGTCGACTCGAAAGCGCGCAGCAGCCCGGAAGCCTCGCGGCGCTGCTCTTCTTCGGCGGCGCGGGCGCGCCGCGCTTCGTCGTTGGCGCTGCGCTGGGCTTCACGTTCGGCGTCGCGGCGCGCGTCGTGCATCGCACGGCGGCGATCGAGTTCGGCCACGGCGGCCTGACGGTGTTCGTCGGCGATGTCGCCTGCGGGCTGGCCGTCGAGGTCGATGCGCTGCGGTGCGTTCGCGACGGCCCTCAGGTAAGCCGTGTTCGTGGTGTGGCGGTGCAAGAAGATCGAGAGCGACTTTTTCGTGAAGATGCCGGGCGCGCGCTGCTGGATGTCGGCCTGGATGCGCAGCTTCAGCGGCTGCGGCGCGTGGGTCGCGAAGAGGGCAGGGAACAACTCGGCGAGGCGCGCCGCGCAGGCCGCCGGCGACAGCTCGGGGACGGCTGGCGCCGCCGATGCAACGGCGGCATCCGCCGTTGCGTCGGTGGCGATCGCGGGCGTTTGATTCTCGGCAGGCTCGGGTGGGATTTGTGGCACGTTCAGGCAGCGCAGAAAGATCGGGAGTCGGATTGTCGCTGCGTTTTGATGGCCGCAGCTCTTCAGTCGATGAACGAGGCCACCGGCGCACGCAGCTGCGGCGCCCGCCATTGGTATTCACCGCTCAGCACGTTGCGGCCGGGGTCGTCGGCGCCCCAGCGAATGCCGAGCAGGTCGGTCAGCGTCCAGCCGCCCCAATCGGAGCGGAAGGGCCGCAGTGCCAGGTCGGCACGGGTCGGTGCATCGGTCTGGTTGCGCCAGATCAGCGCCGGGATGCGGTAGCCGGCCGCCGTGCCGGGGCTGTGGCCCGCGTGGTTGCGCTCGTGCCCGACCTCTTGCCCGTGGTCGGACAGGAACATCCATGCCTTGTGGTCAGCGTTCGTGCCGCTGGCGCGTGTCAGATCGAGCAGCTCGGAGACCAGCGCATCGTGGTGCAGCAGCGCGGCGTCGTATTCGTTGCGACGCTGGCGCAGCCAGGCCGGGCGGCCTTGGCTCTCGAGGCGGCGCTCGACCGCATCGATCTGCCGGTCGTCTTCGAACACGTCTTTTTCGTCGGGGTAACGCAGGCTGTAGTGGGGATGCGCGCCCATCAGGTGCACCACGACGAGCTTGCGTGCCGCCGGGTCGGCGAGGGCCGCGCGAACCGGTTCGAGCACGTCGGTGTCGGGCGACTCGCTGGAGCGGCCGGGTGTGCGGCTCACCACACGCAGTTCGTCGGCCAGGCGACCGTGGGTTTGTTCGATCGCCACGTCGTCGTGGTTGCTGATCCACCAGACGCGGTAGCCGGCCGCGCGCGCGAGCGCCAGCACATGCATGGGTTGCGCAGCGGCCGGGGCACCGAAGTGAAACAGGTTGGCCAGCGCCGGCACCGTGGCCGGGTCGACCGACCAGGCGTTGCGCAGAACGAGCAGTTGTTCCTGCAGGGCCACGCTGCGGGCCGACAGCTGCGGCGTGGTGTCGCGCGGGTAACCGTAGAGGCCGAGGTTGTCGCGGTTGACGCTGTCGGAGATCACCAGCACCAGCGTGGCAGGCGCTTGCGAGCGCAATTGGGGTTCTGCCGCTTTCGCGCGGTCGAGCAGGTCGCGGCGCCGTGTTTCGCTGCCGGCCCAGGTGGCTCGCAGCCCTTGTACCGACTGGCTCCAGCCCGACCAGTAGAGCACGGGGTGAAGGCGGCGCCACGGCTTGCTGGCATACGCGACGCTGCTGGCCAACAGGCCGACGCACAACAATGCGATGGCCCACCGGGGCCACGCCACGGCCGCTGCGCCACCGGTTCCGCTCGCTGCTGCCGGCCTGCCACCGATCGGCCAGACGAAGGCCATCAGCAGCAGGCCGGCGGCGAGCATCGGCAAGCACGCGGCCACGAGTGAACGCCAGTGCATCGCCAGATACTGGGCGCTTTCGCGCGGCGCGGTGTTGGCCATGGCGCTGAGCACGAGCGAGCTGTCGGGAGCGGCTTCGTAGGTGTCGAACAGGTAGGCGCGCAGCGTGGCGTCAGCGACGAAGGCCATCGACCAGAGCCAGAGGCCGAGCGCACGCAGCGCTTTCATCCGCGCGCTGCGCAGCGGCCAGAAGAGCCACGCCAGCCCGGGCAGCGCGAGCAGCAGGACCTGGCCGACACGCCGGCCGTCGTGGCCGATTACGACCAGCAGCGCCAGCGTGGTGGCGATCGCAAAAAAGGGGGCGAGCGGCCCGGCGCGCCAGAGCCGCCGCAACCGCTCGATCACATCGGTGCCGATCACGAGCGCATCAAGGTGCTCTTGCCGAACAGGCTCTCGATCAGGTCGACCGCCACGATCGCGGTGCCGTTGCGCACGTCGAGTGCCGGGTTGAGTTCCATAACGTCGAGCGAGGCGAGCCGCCCGGTGTCGGCGATCATCTCCATGCAGAGCTGCGCTTCGCGATACGTCGGGCCGCCCTTCACGGTGGTGCCTACGCCGGGGGCGAGGTCGGCGTCGAGAAAGTCGACGTCGAAGCTGACGTGCAGGTGGGTGTTCGCGTCGAGCGTTGCGAGCGCCAGCTCCATCGTGTGGCGCATGCCCATCTCGTCGATGTAGCGCATATCGAAGACTTCGAGGCCGGTCTCGTGCACGAGGCGCTTTTCGCCCTGGTCGACGCTGCGGATGCCGATCTGGCGGATAACTTTCGGGTTGATCGCCGGCACCGAGCCGCCGATCTCGATCAGCGCCTGCGGGCCGTGGCCGCACAGGCACGCGACCGGCATGCCGTGGATGTTGCCGCTCGGCGTGAGCGTGTTGGTGTTGAAGTCGGCATGCGCGTCGAGCCACAGCACGCGCAGCTTCTTGCCGGCTTCGCGGCAATGGCGCGCGACCGCGCTGATCGAGCCGATGCCAAGACAGTGGTCACCACCGAGCAAAATCGGCAGGCGGCCGAGTTTCAGCTCAGTGAGCATCGCTTCGTGCACCGCCACGTTCCAGGCCACCACTTCGTTCAGATGCCGGTAACCATCGACTGGCGGCAACCAGGGGTTGGCGGGGCCGCTGACGTTGCCGCGGTCGAGCACTTCGAGGCCGTGGCTCTCGAGCACGCTGACGATGTCGGCCACGCGCAGTGCTTCGGGCCCCATGCTGGCGCCGCGGCTGCCGGCGCCGATGTCGGTGGGCGCGCCGATCAGGCTGATGAGTTTGTTCATGCGGGTTCCAGCGTCGGGTTCAAAGATCGGCGACGGGCAGGTCCTTGTCGGACTCGCGCAGCTCGAAACCGACTTCGGCTTCGAGGTGGCTCCAGGCTTCTTCGGCGGTCTCGACAAAGCGGAAGAGCTGCAGGTCGAGCGCGCTGATCATGCCGGTCTCGACGAGCTGCTCGAAGTTGATCAGCTTGGTCCAGAACTCGCGGCCGAACAGCAGGACCGGGCGGCGCCGCGACTTGCCGGTTTGAATCAGCGTGAGCGCTTCGAACATTTCATCGAGCGTGCCGAAACCACCGGGGAAACACACCAGCGCCACCGAGCGCATCAGGAAGTGCATCTTGCGCAGGCCGAAGTAGTGAAACTGGAAACACAGCTCGGGTGTGATGTACGGGTTGGGCGCCTGCTCGTGCTGCAGCACGATGTTCAGGCCGATGCTCTTGCCGCCCGCTTCGAAGGCGCCGCGGTTACCCGCTTCCATGATGCCGGGACCGCCGCCGGTGACGACGTAGATCGGTGTCGCCAGTTGCGCCGAATTGCGTGTCACGAGTGCGGCGAAGCGCCGCGCTTCTTCGTAGTAGTGCGACATCGCCATGTGGCGTTCGGCCATGGCGAGCGCGGTGTCGTCGTTGGCCGAACGCGCGTCGTCGAGCAGGCGCTGGGCTGTCTCGAGCGGGACGATGCGGGCGCTGCCGAAGATCACGATGGTCGACTCGATGCCTTGCTCGTCCTGCACCATTTCGGGCTTGAGCAGTTCGAGCTGCATGCGCACCGGGCGCATCTCTTCGCGCAGCAGGAAATCGGTGTCGGTGAAGGCGAGCCGGTACGAACTTTCCGGCCCTTCGTAGCGCGACAGCGGCTGGGTCGATCCGGCGTTGGCGTCTTGCTCCGCAGTCGGGAAGTTGCGGGTCTTGTGTCGGCTCTGTTTGCTCATGGTGCGCAGCTTAAGCCAAGTGTGGCGGCGTGTTCGTTTCGGTGGCTTGGCGCGCCACTAAGATCGCTGCGACATGGTGGCTGAAAAAACAGGAGTGTTCGGGTGCTGAAAATTTCGATGGGGCTTGCACGTGAGCGTGTGAGTGCGGCTTTGCAGCGTGCCGGCGCCAGCGCGCCGATGGCCGACGCGACGGCGCGTGCGCTGGTGCTGGCCGAAGCGCAAGGCCTGGCGTCGCACGGCCTGAGCCGGGTGGCGCAATACAGCGGTCATTTGCGCCATGGCCGGGTCGATGGTGCGGCCGTGGCCCGCGTCGTGAAGGACCGTCGCGCGGCCGCGGTGGTCGACGCCGGCACCGGCCTCGCGTTCCCGGCCTGCGAGCTGGCCGTGGCTGAAGCGATGCGGCGCGCGCGCGAGTTCGGCATCAGCCTGGTGGGCGTGGTCAACAGCCACCACGCGGGTGTGCTGGTCGATCACCTGCGGGTGGCGGCCGAGGCCGGCCTGGTCGGCCTCGGTTTTGCGAACGCGCCTTCGGCGATGCCGGCGGCTGGCGGGCGGCACCCGATCTTCGGTACCAACCCGCTGGCGGCGATCTTCCCGCGGCGCGACGAGCTGCCCTTGATGATCGACCTGAGCCTGAGCGAAGTGGCGCGCGGCAAGCTGATGGTGGCCGCGCAGCAGGGCAGGCCCATTCCGCTGGGCTGGGCGCTCGACGTGCATGGGCTGCCCACCACCGACCCGCAAGCCGGCATGGACGGCTCGATGCTGCCGATCGGCGCGGCCTCCAGCCCGAAAGGCGCGATGCTCGCGCTGGTGGTCGAGCTGCTCGTCACGGCGCTGATCGGTGCGAACTTCGGCTTCGAGGCCTCGGGCTTTTTTGCCGATGCCGGCAACACGCCGCGCATCGGCCAGACCTTCATCGTGATCGACCCGGGCGCGCTCGCCGGCAGCGACACCTTCTTCGACCGCATCGAGGTGCTTGTGCGCGAGATGCTCGTGGACGATGGTGTGCGGCTGCCCGGCGCGCGGCGTGAGGCGCTGCTGCGCACGTCGCTTGAGGAAGGCATCGACGTAACCGCCGCGTTGTGGCGAAGCCTCGCCGAGGCGTGACGCGCCTGCTCAGGCAGCGTCGTGCGAACGCCGCGCCCCACACACCGGGCAATCGGCACTGCGTGCGGTGAGGATCTGCGTCCATTCCATCGTGCGCGCGTCGAGCATCTGCAGTTGCCCGGCCAGCGATGTGCCCACGCCCAACAGCAGCTTCAGCGTTTCGGCCGCCTGCATGCTGCCGATGATGCCGACCAGCGGCGCGAACACGCCCATCGTCGAGCATTGCACTTCCTCGATCACGGCGTCTTTCGGGAACAGGCAGGCATAACAAGGGTTGGCTGCGGAGCGCGTGTCGTAGACCGAGACCTGCCCGTCGAAGCCGATCGCCGCCCCCGACACCAGCGGCTTGCCGTGCGCCACGCACGCTGCGTTGACGGCATGGCGGGTCGCGAAGTTGTCGCTGCAATCGACGACCACGTCGGCGCTGCGTACCAGCGCGTCGAGGCGCGCGGCGTCGGCGCGTTCCTGCAGCGCGACCACCCGCACGTCGGGGTTGATGGCCGTGACGCTGCTGGCCGCCGACTCGACCTTGGGCTGCCCGATTCTGGCCATCGAGTGCACGATCTGGCGCTGCAGGTTGGTCAGGTCCACGCTGTCGTGGTCCACCAGCGTCAGCGTGCCCACGCCAGCAGTGCCGAGGTAGAGCGCCACCGGCGAGCCCAAGCCACCGGCGCCGATCACGAGTGCGTGCGCGGTGAGCAGGCGCTGCTGGCCCTCGATGCCGATCTCGTCGAGCAGGATGTGGCGCGAATAGCGCAGCAGCTGGGTGTCGTCCATGCACACAGCATACAAACTAAAACGCCCGTGGGTGGCACGGGCGTTTTGTGGAGAGCTTGCGCGACTCAGTTGTTGGTATCGGCCTCGGCCTTGCGTTCGACGGCGGTCTTGCTGACCATCACGGCCTTGCCCTTCAGGCGGTTGAGCGCCTGCGTGAGCTGGAAGTCCTCGGCGGTGCCGAACTCGATCGGCGGCTTGGGTGCGGTGCCGGCCTTCTTCGCCATGTCGTCTTCGAGCTTCTTGCGCGCTTCGTCGCGGGCTTTTTCGCGCGCTTCGTCTTTCTGCTCGGCGCCCTGGCCGCTTTGAAGGTGCTTTTCGAGGTCGGCTTCGCGGGTGCGCAGCGCGGCGAACAGGTTGCCTTCGGCGGTCTCGTCGATCATCACGTCGGGCACGATGCCCTTGGCCTGGATCGACGCGCCGCTCGGCGTGTAATAACGCGCCGTGGTGATCTTCAGCGCGGTTTCGGGCGAGAGCTGGCGCACCGTCTGCACCGAGCCCTTGCCGAAGGTTTGCGCGCCCATGATGGTGGCGCGTTTGTGGTCTTGCAGCGCGCCGGCCACGATCTCGCTGGCCGAGGCCGAGCCTTCGTTGACCAGCACGATCAAGGGCACGCGCTTGACTGCGTCGGGCACCTTGCGCAACGGGTCGGCGCCACCGCGGCGCTGGTAGTACTCGGGCGAGGCCTTGAAGGTCTGCTTCGAGTCGGCGATCTGGCCGTTGGTCGAGACCACGACCACGTCCGTCGGCAGAAAGGCCGCCGAGATGGCGACGGCGCCTTCGAGCAAGCCACCCGGATCGTTGCGCAGGTCGAGCACCAGACCTTTCAGGTTGGGCTCCTGCTTGTAGATTTCTTCGAGCTTGCGCGAGAAGTCTTCGACGGTGCGGTCCTGGAACTGGCTCACCCGCAACCACGCGTAGCCGGGTTCGATGACCTTGGAGCGCACGCTCTGCACACGAATTTCTTCGCGCACGATGGTCACCGGGAAGCTGCGGTTTTCGGTGCGGCGGAACACGGTCAGCACGACCTTGGTGTTCGGCTCGCCGCGCATTTTCTTGACCGCCTGGTCGACCGTGAGGCCCTTGACCAGCGTGTCGTCGATCTTGGTGATGAGGTCGCCGCTCTTCAAGCCGGCGCGGAAGGCGGGTGAGCCTTCGATCGGGCTGACGACCTTGACCAGCCCGTCTTCCATGCCCATTTCGAT
>JANYFX010000193.1 GCA_025359585.1 Rhizobacter sp.
GGTGTCTTCGGAAAAGTCCTGGTGGCCCGGTGTGTCGAGCAGGTTGATGACGCAGTCGCGGTACTCCATCTGCATCACGCTCGACGCGACCGAAATGCCACGCTGCTTCTCGATCTCCATCCAGTCGCTGGTGGCGTGGCGCGTGGCCTTGCGCGCTTTCACCGAGCCTGCGATCTGGATCGCGCCCGAGAACAGCAGCAGCTTCTCCGTCAGCGTGGTCTTGCCGGCGTCGGGGTGCGAAATGATCGCGAAGGTGCGGCGGCGGCGCACTTCTTTGGCCAGGGCCGTGGGGGTCGGGTCGGACATGCGTGTGCGGCCGCATGACGCGGGCCGCCTCGGGAAGACAACCCGTGATTATCGCGGGCCGCCCCGGCGATGCCCCAGCGAGCGTTCAGCGCATGCTTTGGCGCAGCTCGGTCATGCCCGAGTAGTCGACCCGGATCAGGCCGCGGCGCGGCCGGTCGAGGTCGAGCACCGTGAAGACGACCATGCTGACCATCACCGCGAAGCCGAGTGTGGCGAGCAGGCTGCGGTGGCCGGCCGCGCCGAAGGCATAGCCGCCAAGCGCGCCCGAGACCGCGGCCGTGACCAGCAGCATCCACAGCACCAGCTCGGGCACGCGGTTCTGGCGCGCTTCCTTGCGGTCGGCGCTCACGTCGATCATGTCGTTCAAGGCCGAGGCGAGCATCGACAGGCGAATCGCTTTCGGTTCGAGGTACGCGTCGTGGGCGGCGGCGATCTTCCACATCTGCAGCTGCAGTGCCGCCGCGTGCTCGAAGGCGCGCGCCTCGGCCGCCGCGTCGTGGCGCGCGTTGTCGTAGGCCACGCGCTGTTCAATATACGCCCGCATCAGCGTCTTCATCTGCAGCTGCGCGGCGGGCTCGAGAAAGTCGGCGCGCAACGAGGCCGTGCCGATGGCGTTGACCTCCTTGAGCAGCACCGCCTTGCGTGCGTCGTAGCGGGCCGACGCCAGGCTGAACGAAAACGCCAGCAACAGGCCGAGCAGGCCGAGCACGGTGCCGGCGAAGGTGCCGAACGGGCCACTGACACGCTCCCACACCGCCGCTTCGACACGCCGGCCGGCGGCCCGCCCGGCTTCGACCGCGAGCACGAGCAGCACGAAGAAGACGGCGGCCAGCACGGCCGCGTCGATGCCGTAGAGAAAATTCATCAGGCCGACGGCAGGAACGGCCGCACGACAGCGAGCAGGCGCTCGACGTAAGCCTCTTTTTCACCGACCGGCGCGGCATAGTGCAGCGCCTGCCTCGCCGCAACTTCACCGGCGCCACGCAGCATCATCCAGGCCGCGAGGTACTGCGAGGCGAGGCAACCGCCGGCCGTCGCGATCGGCCCGCGCGCGTGGAACGGCGCTTCTTCGACGCGCACGCCGGCTTCGACGAGCCAGGGTTTGGTCGTCAGGTCGGTGCAGGCCGGCATGTCGGCCAGCAGGCCGAGCCGCGCCAGCAACAGCGCGCCGGAACACTGCGCACCGATCAGCTGGCGCAGCGGGTCGAGCTGCAAACGGTCGAGCAAGGCGCCGGCCTTGCCGTGGTCTTCGGCGATGGCGCGGGTGTAGATGCCACTGCCGAAGATCACCGCGTCGGCCTCGTTGGCGAACTCCAGCGGCTGCTGCGCCTTCACGGTCACGCCGTTCATCGACGTGACGTGTTTGCTCGGGCTCGCGATCTCAGCCTTCCAGCCTTGCGCGCTCAGGCGGTTGAGCAGCCCGAGCGCGATGAACGAGTCGAGTTCGTTGAACCCGTCGAAGGTGAGGATCGCGACGCGCACGGCCGACGCTCGTTCACGCTTCGAGCAACGACCTCAGCATCCACGCCGTTTGTTCGTGCACCGTCAGACGCTGCGTCAGCAGGTCGGCCGTGGGCTCGTCGCCGGCCTTGTCGGCGAGCGGGAAGATGCTGCGGGCGGTGCGCGCCACGGCCTCGTGGCCGGCAACCAGAATGGCCACCATCTCTAGCGCCTTCGGTGGCACGGCCGGGGCGTCCTTGATCGAGCTCAGCTTGCTGAACTGCGCATAAGAGCCCGGGGCCGGATGGCCGAGCGAACGGATGCGCTCGGCCACCGGGTCGACCGCGTTCCAGAGCTCGGTGTACTGCGCCATGAACATCAGGTGCAGCGTGTTGAACATCGGCCCGGTCACGTTCCAGTGGAAGTTGTGCGTGGTCAGGTACAGCGTGTAGGTGTCGGCCAGCAGCTTGGCCAGGCCGCCGGCGATCGCCGCGCGGTCTTTTTCGCTGATGCCGATGTTGATGCTCATGCCGACGGGGGCTTTGCTCTTGGCCATGCTGGAATGCTCCGGGGTTAAAGGGGTTGAGGCCACTTTAACAAAGCGCACCCCAACCGTCCGCGATCAAGCCAGGCCGTAGCGGTCCAGGTTCATCACCTTGTTCCACGC
>JANYFX010000198.1 GCA_025359585.1 Rhizobacter sp.
CCCGACCGTGCCTTCGGCGACCGGCAACACCGCGTCGGCCGGCTTCATGAAGAAGAACGGCGCTTCACGCCCGCTGTGGCCCATCTCGATCGCGTGTTCCACGTAATTGCGGCCGACGCAGTAGATGCGGTGCACCGGAAACAGCGCCGTCGCAGCGCCCCCCTGAACCGGGACCGACGGGGTGACTGGCGGCGTGATGACAAAGCTCATGATCGGGTTTCCTTGTGGGGCATGGCGCGGCACTTGATGCGCCCGGAATGATGCCACGCAGCGCCGGGCCTTGTGCCGTTGGCGCGGCACCCGCACGCTACACTGCGCCGCATGTTTACCCCCCGCAGCATCAAGCATTGCAAGGCCTGCGGCGGCGTGGCCGTGTACAGCGTGCCGGCCGACGACAACCGCGAGCGCGCGACCTGCACGGTGTGCCACACGATCCACTACGAAAACCCGCTCAACGTGGTCGGCACGCTGCCGGTCTGGGGCGACCAGGTGCTGCTGTGCAGGCGCAACATCGAGCCGCGCCGCGGCCTCTGGACGCTGCCCGCCGGCTTCATGGAGCTCGGCGAAACGATCGCCGAAGGCGCGCTGCGCGAAACCGTCGAAGAGGCCGGCGCGCACATCGAGCTGCAGGGTTTGTACACGGTGCTCAACGTGGCCCGCGTCGGCCAGGTGCATCTGTTCTACCGCGCCCGTTTGCTCGACACCGAGTTCGCCCCCGGGCCCGAGAGCATCGAAGCCCAACTTTTCCACGAAGACGAGGTGCCCTGGGACGAGATCGCGTTTCGCACCACCCGCGAAACGCTGAAACGCTTCTTCGCCGACCACCGGCGGGGTCAATTCGACGTGTACGTTGCCGATATCGCGTGATGCACACGTCCCACCCCTGATCGCATGACCGAGATCTCTGCCTCGACCACCGCCACGCCGGTGGCCAGCGCCGCAGCAAAGCGCCTGCGTGAAGACCTGATCCACCCCGACCCCTTGCTCGACTGTCTGGTCGAGGTCTGCCGGCTGCATGGCCTGTCGGCATCGCGCGCTTCGCTGTCGGCGGCGCTGCCGCTCGAAGGTGGGCGCCTCTCGCTCGACCTGGCCGAGCGCGCCGCGGCGCGTGGCGGTTTGTCGGCCAAGGTTCAGCGCTTGACGCTCGAACGCATCGACGCCGCAGCCTTGCCGGCGATCCTGATCCTGAAAGACGAAACCGCCTGCGTGCTGATGGGTTGGGAGCCGGCCGACGAAATTACTGGTGCCTCCGGCGCCGCGCGTCTGCTGCTGCCTGAAACATCGCAAGGCACGGTCACGCTCACGCGCGACGAACTCGCGCAGCGCTTCACCGGCGTCGTGCTGTTCGCGCGCCCGCACTTCCGCTTCGACTCGCGCACCGAAGGCCGCACCAGGCCCGACGGCGCAGCGCCCTCCGCACTCAAGTCGCGCCACTGGTTCTGGGGCGCGCTGCTGCAACAGCGATTCGTCTACCGCGACGTGCTGTGGGCGGCCTTGCTGATCAACCTGTTCGCGCTCGCGTTCCCGATGTTCTCGATGAACGTGTACGACCGCGTCGTGCCCAACAACGCCATCGAGACCATGTGGGCCCTGGCCATCGGCGTCACGCTCGTGCTCGGCGCCGATCTGTTCATGCGCCTGCTGCGCAGCCACTTCGTCGACGAAGCGAGCGCGCGGGTCGACGTGCAGATCTCGGCCAAGCTGATGGAAAAAGTGCTCGGCATGCGGCTCGAACACCGGCCGGAATCGGTCGGTTCGTTCGCCGCCAGCCTGCGCGGCTTCGAGCAGGTGCGCGACTTCATCGCGTCGAGCACCGTCACGGCGCTGATCGACCTGCCGTTCGCACTGCTGTTCGTGATCGTGATGGCCTGGATCTCGCCCTGGCTCGCGCTGCCGGTGATCGTGGTCGGCGTGATCATCCTGATCCTCGGCTACGTGCTGCAAAACCGGCTGCACGAACTGTCGGAGACCACGTACAAGGCCGGTGCCATGCGCAACGCCACGCTGATCGAAAGCCTGACCGGCATCGAGACCATCAAGTCGCAAGGTGCCGAAAGCGTGGTGCAGGCGAAATGGGAACGCGCCAACGTGTTCCTGGCGCGCACCGGCGTGAAGATGCGCGCGCTCTCGTCGGCGGCGATGTACGGCACCAACCTGCTGTCGCAGGGTGTCACGGTTGCGATCCTGATCATCGGCGTCTACCTGATCGGCCAGCGCGAGATGACGATGGGCGCGCTGATCGCGGCCAGCATGCTGTCGGGCCGTGCACTCGCACCGGCGGGCCAGATCGTCGGTCTGCTGATGCAGTACCAGGGCGCGCGCACGGCGCTCGACAACCTGAACAAGGTGATGGAAAAGCCGGTCGAGCGCCCGCTCGGCCAGGCCTTCATCCAGCGCGCGCAACTGCGTGGCGACATCGAGTTTCGCAACCTCAAGTTCAACTACCCGGGCCGGCAAGACTCGGCGCTCGACGGTCTGAGTTTCAAAATTGCGGCGGGCGAACACGTGGCGCTGATCGGCCGCGTGGGCTCGGGCAAGTCGACGATCCAGCGCCTGATCATGGGCCTGTACCAACCCACCGACGGCGCGGTGCTGCTCGACGGCATCGATCTGCGCCAGCTCGACCCGGCCGACGTGCGCCGCAACCTCGGCTACGTGTCGCAAGACGTGACGCTGTTCTACGGCACGCTGCGCGAGAACATCGCCTTCGGCCTGCCGTACGCCGACGACTCGGCGGTGGTCGCCGCGGCCGACATCGCCGGCATGAGCGAGCTCGTCAACCGCCACCCGCGCGGCTTCGACATGCCGGTGGGCGAACGTGGCGAGTCGCTCTCGGGTGGCCAGCGCCAGAGCGTGGGCCTGGCCCGCGCGGTGCTGCACAACGCGCCGATCCTGCTGCTCGACGAACCCACCAGCGCGATGGACTTTTCGACCGAAGCGCAGATCACCGCCCGTGTGAGCGCCTTCGCGCAGAACAAGACCGTGGTGCTGGTGACGCACCGCACCTCGATGCTCGCGATGGTCACCCGCGTGATCGTGATCGACGGCGGGCGCATCGTTGCCGATGGCCCGCGCGACCGCATCATGGAAGCACTCGCCAGCGGGCGCGTGGCGAAAGCGGCATGAGCAACAACGAGCCGATCGAGCCGGTCGAAGTGGCGGCGAGTGCAGCGCCCTCTCCGGCACCGGCACCTGCGTTGCTGCCGGCCGCGCCCGCGCCCCAACCGCTGGTGCTGCGCGGGCTGGAGCGCATCCGCGTCGCGCTCGAGCCGCTGACAAAACGGGTCTTCGGCTCGGCGGTGGCCGACGAAGAAGCCGACCGTGCCGGCTTTCGCAGCTTCGAGCTGCAGGCCACCGAAGTGATGTCGCGTGCGCAAACGCAGCGTGCGCAGAAGATCGTGCGTGCTGCGGTCGTCGTGGTGCTGTTGCTGATCCTGTGGGCCTCGCTCGCGCGTGTCGATGAAATCACCAAGGGCGACGCGCGCGTGATCTCGTCGAGGCAGCTGCAGCTGATTCAGTCCTTCGACGGCGGCGTGGTCTCCGAGATCCTCGTCAAGGAAGGCCAGGTGGTCGAAAAAGACCAGCTGCTGCTCAAGATCGACGAGACCCGCGCGACCTCGGGCGTGCGCGAAAGCGCGGCGCAGGGTTTTGCATTGCGCGCACGCCAGGCGCGGCTGCGCGCGCTCGCAGAAGGCTCGGCTTTTCTGCCGCCGCCTCCGGGCGACAGCCCGGCCGAAACACGCATCGTCGAAGAAGAACGGCGCTTGTACGAAACCCGGCTGTCCGAACTCAATACCCAGCTCGCCATCAACCGCCAGCAACTCGAACAGCGCCAGCAGGAGCTGACCGAGATGCGCTCGCGCAAGGGCGCGGCCGAGCGCGGGCTCGAGCTGAGCCTGCAGGAACTCGCCAAGACCAAACCGCTGCTGGCCAGCGGCGCGGTGTCCGAGGTCGACATCCTGCGCCTGGACCGCGAGGTGTCGAAAGGCCGAGGCGATGCCGAACAGGCCGGTGCGCAGATCAGCCGCGTGCAGGCCGCCATCGGCGAAGCGCAGCGCAAGATCCAGGAAACCGAACTGGCTTTCCGCAACGACGCGCGCAAGGACATGGCCGACGTGATGGGCAAGCTCAACGCGCTGAACCAGGGTGCCGTGGCACTCACCGACAAGGTCGACAAGTCGCAGATCAAGAGCCCCGTGCGCGGGCGCGTGCAGCGCCTGCTGGCCAACACCGTGGGCGGCGTGGTGCAGCCGGGCAAGGACATCGTCGAGATCGTGCCGCTCGACGACGTGCTCGTGCTCGAAGCCAAGGTCCAGCCGCGCGACATCGCTTTCATCCACCCCGGTCAGGCCGCCACGGTCAAGTTCACCGCCTACGATTTTTCGATCTACGGCGGCCTGGCGGCCGAAGTAGAAAACATCAGCCCCGACACCGTGCTCGACGAGCGCGGCAACGCTTTTTATCTGGTGCGGGTGCGCACCACCCAGGCCAACTTCGGCGAAAAGATGCCGGTCATCCCCGGCATGACGGCCGAGGTCGACGTGCTCACCGGCAACAAGACGGTGATGTCTTATCTGCTCAAGCCCATCCTCAAGGGCAAGGCCTACGCGCTGCGCGAGCGCTGAGCGGCTTCGGCGCCGCGCTTTGGCGCCGCGCGTGACAAACCACACCTGAACGCTGGCGCAAAGGCCTCAAGCGTTGCATTGCTCTGCCGATAGACCGCTGAGCACCGGAGCGCCGCGAAAGCGCCGGCTGCCTTATTGACTCAGAAACTGCGGTCTTCGGTGATTGAGTTCACATTCGACTTGCCGATTGCCACACATAAGGCAAACGCCCTCGGTTACGCTCCGTCACAACCCACATCGTCATATATGCAGCAAGGTCATCTCATGCCCACGATCCAATCGAACTCCGGCACCGTCACCGGTTTGCGGGGCACCGCCCTGCGCCGCGGCCCGGATGGCAAGATGCACCCGCTGAAGATCGGCGATCTGGTGGTCACCGGCGACGTGATCCTGACCTCGCAAGACGGCATCGTCCAGATCGAGTCGCCCGCCGACGGCACGCGCACCGCGAAGCCGGCCCAAGGCGACGAGATCGACCGGGTCATCACCGGCCTGAACGAGGGCGACAGCCAGGCCGCCACGGCCGCCGGTCTGAACGGCGGCGGCGACGGCAACCTGCAGGAAGGCCTGCGCGTCGAGCGCATCAGCGAAGCGCTCACGCCAGATGGCTTGTTCCAGAACACCGTGACACGCACACCCGTGGTCCTGCCCGACGGTGGCGGCCGGCAGGAAACGACGACCAGCACCGTCCCGCCGCTGAGCGCGGGTTCGGGCTCGATCACGGCGATCGAACAAGGTGCGCAGGTCAACCTCGGGCTGCCCCTGCCCGGCGGCGCAGGCCCGACCGCCACGGTCACGATCGACCGCCTGCCGGTGATCGGCGAAATCCACAAGGCCGACGGTTCACTGGTGTCAGGCAACACCGTGCTCACGCTGGCCGACCTGCCCGGCCTGGTTTATGTGCCGCCGGCCGACTACATGCCCGGCACGCCGGTCGGCGACTTCAGCTACACCGTCGTGAGCGGCACCGCAGCCGCGAGCGGCACGGTGAGCGTCGGCGTCACAGCGGTGAACGACGCCCCCGTGGCCACGCCGGTGACGGCCTCGGGCCTCGAAGACGGCAACATTCCGATTTCGCTCGGTGGCACCGATGTCGACGGCCGCGTGGTCGGCGTCACGGTCACCAGCCTGCCCGCTGGCAGCAAGCTGCTGCTGGCCGACGGGGTGACCGTGGTCAGCGCCGGCCAGACACTCACGCCCTCACAGGCCGCCGGGCTGCTGTTCAAACCGGCGCCCGATTTCAACGGCAGCACCGGCCTGAGCTTCACGGTGACCGACGACTCTGGCGCCACGTCGGCCCCGGCCAACGTCAGCGTATTCGTCTCCCCGGTGAACGACGCGCCCGTCGCGAACCCGGGCGGCGCCGGCAGCGGGCTCGAAGACCAGCCCGTGCCGGTCAGCCTGGGCGGCACCGATGTCGACGGCAGCGTCGTGTCGGTCAGCGTCACGGCCTTGCCCACGAACGGCGTCTTGTACCTGCAAGGCGGCGTGACGCCGGTCGTGGCCGGCGCAGCGCTGACCCCGGCCCAGGCAGCGAACCTGGTGTTCGTTCCTGCGCCCGATTTCAACGGCCTGAGCCCGATCACGTTCACGGTCACCGACAACCTCGGCAGCGTCTCCACACCGGCGACGGCGCAGATCACGGTCGCCCCGGTCAACGACGCGCCGGTGGCGAACGCCGACACGGCCACATTGCTCGAAGACACGCCCGCCAGCGGCAACGTGCTCGCCAACGACACCGACATCGACGGCCCCGCGCTCACGGTCAGCCAGTTCAGCGTGGGCGGCACGACCTACAGCGCCGGCAGCACGGCGACGCTGCCCGGCATCGGCAACCTCGTGATGCTGGCCGACGGCAGCTACACCTTCACGCCGGCACCGAACTTCAACGGCGCGGTGCCGACCGTCAGCTACACCGCGACCGATGGCACAGCCACGTCCACCAGCACGCTCAGCTTGAGCGTTACGCCGCAGAACGACGCGCCGACGGCGAACGACGATCTGGCTTCGACGCCGATCAACGCACCGGTGACGATCGCCGTTCTGGCCAACGACCGCGACGTGGACGGCGACCCGATCACTGTCACCGGTGCCACGCTCGCCAACCCCGCGCAAGGCACGGTCAGCGTCAACCCCGATGGCACCCTCGCCTTCACGCCGGCCGCCAACTTCGTCGGCTCGGTGCTGATCAGCTACACCGTCACCGACCCGTCGGGCGCCGTGAGCACCGCCCATGTCACGGTCAACGTGGGCACCAACACGCCGCCCACCGGCACCGACGCCACGCGCACGCTCGCCGAAGACAGCAGCTACACCATGCAAGCGGGCGACTTCGGCTTTGCCGACGCCGACAGCGGCCAGACCTTCGCCAACGCACGCATCGACACCTTGCCGGCCGCTGGCAGCCTGCGGCTCGACGGCGTGGCCGTGGTGGTCGGTCAGATCGTCTCGGCCGCCGACATCGCCGCCGGCAAGCTCGTCTTCGTGCCCGCTGCCGATGGCAACGGCGCGCCCTACGCGAGCTTCGGCTTCAGCGTGCAGGACAGCGCAGGTGCGTTCGATGCGGCGCCCAACACGATCACGTTGAACGTGACGCCAGTGCCCGATGCCGCCGTGATCGGCGGCCAGGCCACGGGTGCGACCGTGGAAGACACGACGCTCACCGCGACAGGCACGCTCACGGTCACCGACCCCGACGCCGGCGAAGCCGCGTTCGTCGTGCAGACGGCGGTGGCGGGTGCACACGGTTCGTTCAGCATCGATGCGGCCGGCGTGTGGACCTACACGCTGAACAACGCCGACCCGGCCGTTCAGGCGCTCGGTGCCGGCCAGACCTTGCCCAGCGAGACCTTCACCGTGCACAGCATCGACGGCACGGCGCAGGTCGTCACCGTCAGCATCACCGGCACCAACGACGCTGCGCTGCTCGGCTCGGCAACGGTCAATCTGACCGAGACCAATGCCGTGCTCACGACCGGCGGCGCGCTGAGCATCAGTGATGTGGACAGTCCGGCAACGTTCGTCGCGCAGACCGGAACGGTCGGTACCTACGGCACCTTCGCGATCAACGCCGCTGGCGTGTGGACTTACACCGCCAGCTCGGCTCACAACGAATTCGTCGGCGGCACGACTTACAGCGAGACATTCTCCGTTGCCTCGGCCGACGGCACCACGAGCAGTGTCACCGTCAACATCCTCGGCACCAACGACGCGGCCGTGCTCGGCTCGGCCACGATCAACCTGACTGAGACCAACGCGGTCCTCACTGCGAACGGCTCGCTGACCGCGTCCGATCTGGACAGCCCTGCCACCTTCGTGGCACAGCCTGGGACCGTGGGCACCTATGGCACGTTCGCGATCAACCCAGCAGGCGTCTGGACCTACACCGCCAGTTCGGCCCACAACGAGTTCGTCGCCGGCACGACTTACAGCGAAACCTTTGTCGTTGCGTCCGCCGACGGCACCACGAGCAGCGTCACGGTCAACATCCTTGGTACGAACGACGCCGCCGTGCTCAGCACCGCCACCGTCAACCTCGCCGAGACCAATGCCGTGCTCACGGCCGGCGGCTCTCTGACCATCAGCGATGTGGACAGTCCGGCCACCTTCGTGGCCCAGACCGGCACGGTCGGCACCTATGGCAGCTTTGCGATCAATGCCGCCGGCGCGTGGACTTACACAGCCGGCTCCGCCCACAACGAATTCGTCGCCGGCACGACTTACTCCGAAACGTTCTCGGTTGCGTCGACCGATGGCACGACCTCTACCGTCACCGTCAACATCCTCGGGACCAACGACGCTGCGGTGCTCAGCTCGGCCACCGTCAACCTGACCGAGACCGATGCGGTGCTCACCGCGAACGGCACGCTGACCATCTCCGATGTCGACAGCCCAGCCACCTTCGTGGCCCAGACCGGCACGGTCGGCACCTACGGCAGCTTTGCGATCAACGCCGCCGGGGCGTGGACGTACACGGCGAGTTCGGCGCACAACGAGTTCGCAGCCGGCACGACCTACAGCGAAACGTTCACCGTCGCTTCGGCCGACGGCACCACCTCGACCGTCACCGTCAACATCCTCGGCACCAACGATGCTGCGGTGCTCAGCACAGCCACGGTCAACCTGACCGAAACCAATGCCGTGCTGACAGCCGGCGGCACGCTCACCATCGCCGACGCCGACAGCCCCGCCACCTTTGTGGCACAGACCGGTACGGCGGGCACCTACGGCAGCTTCGCCATCGACGCTGCGGGCGTGTGGACCTACACCGCCAGCTCCGCCCACAACGAATTCGTGGCCGGCACCACCTACTCGGAAACCTTCACCGTCGCCTCGGCCGACGGCACGACCTCGACCGTCACGGTCAACATCGTCGGCACCGACGACGCGCCGGTGATCTCCACCGCTACCGGCTCGGTCGTCGAGAACACATTGCCTTCGGTCAGCGGCACGCTCACCGCGACCGATGCCGACAACGCCACGCTCGCTTTCACCGCCGCCACGATCAGCGGCGCCTACGGCTCGCTGGTGCTGGCCGCCAACGGCAGCTGGACCTACACGCTCGACGCACGCGCCGAGCCGCTGGCCGGCGGGCAGACCGTGAGCGAGCCCATCACCGTCACCCTGAGCGACGGCTCGACCACGACCGTGACCGTCAGCATCACCGGCACCAACGATGCCGCAGTGATCACCGGCACGTCGATCGGCAGCGTCACCGAAGACGGCAACCTCGGCGCCAACGGCACACTCGTCGCCACCGATGTCGACAGCGCCACGAGCTTCGTCGCCGCGAGCAGCGCCGGCGTGTACGGCGACTTCGTCATCACCGCCACGGGCGCCTGGACCTACGTGCTGCGCAACGCGGCCGCCAACGTGCAGGCGCTCACCAGCGCCCAGCACCCGACCGAGACCTTCGTCGTCACCACGGCCGACGGCACGGCGCAGACCGTGACCATCACCGTCAACGGCGCGAACGAAGCCCCGGTGGGCGTGATCACGCCTGCCAGCGGGCTCGAAGACGCGGCCGGCATTCCGATCACGCTGAGCGCGACCGACGTGGACGGCAGCATCGCCAGCTTCACGATCACCGCCCTGCCCGCCAACGGCGTCTTGTTGTTCGGCGGCGTGCCCGTCGTGATCGGCAGCATCATCCCGGCGAACGCTGGCAGCGCAGCCTTGAGCTTCGTGCCCAACGCCAACTGGAACGGCAACACCACGCTGTCGTTCAACGCCACCGACAACGAAGGCGGCAGCTCGCCCGCTCTCACGCAGGGCATCACGGTGCTCGCGCAGAACGACGCGCCGGTGGCCGGGCCCGACACGGCCTCGACGGCGATCAACACGCCTCTCAACAACTTCAACGTGCTCAACACCGACAGCGATGTCGACGGCGACACGCTGACCGTCACCGGCGCCAGCGTGAACCCCGCGCTCGGTGCCGTCAGCGTCAACCCCGATGGCACCCTGAACTTCACGCCCGCGAGCAACGTGGTCGGGGCGGTTGTCGTCAGCTACACGATCAGCGACGGCCACGGTGGCAGCGCCACCGGCACGCTCACGGTCAACGTCGGTGCCAACAACCCGCCGACCGGCACCGATGCCACGCTCACGATCGCCGAGGATTCGAGCAAGGTCTTCGCGCCGGCCGATTTCGGCTTCGCTGACGCCGACCTGGGCCAGACGCTCGGCGCGGTGCGCATCGACACGCTGCCGGGTGCCGGCACGCTCACGCTCGGTGGCGTCGCCGTGGCGGCGGGCCAGGTCGTCAGCGCAGCGGCTCTGGCAAGCCTGGTGTTCACGCCCGCGGCCAACGCCAACGGCACGGGTTACGCGAGCTTCACGTTCAGTGTTCAGGACAGTGCCGGTGCTTTCGATGCAGCGCCCAACACGATCACATTGAACGTGACGCCGGTGCCCGATGCCGCCGTGATCGGCGGCCAGGCCAGCGGTGCGACCGTGGAAGACATAACGTTGAGCGCAAGCGGCACGCTCACCGTCACCGACCCCGATGCCGGCGAAGCTGCCTTCGTCGTGCAGACGGCGGTGGCGGGTGCGCACGGTTCGTTCAGCATCGATGCGGCCGGCGTGTGGACCTACACCTTGAACAACGCCGACCCGGCGGTTCAGGCGCTCGGCGCCGGGCAGACCTTGCCCAGCGAGACCTTCACGGTGCACAGCATCGACGGCACGGCCCAGGTCGTCACCGTCAGCATCACCGGCACCAACGACGCTGCGCTGCTCGGCTCGGCAACCGCCAATCTGACCGAGACGAATGCGGTGCTCACTGCAGGTGGCACGCTGAGCATCAGTGATGTGGACAGTCCGGCAACGTTCGTCGCGCAGACCGGAACGGTCGGTACCTACGGCACGTTCGCGATCAACGCCGCTGGCGTGT
>JANYFX010000216.1 GCA_025359585.1 Rhizobacter sp.
ACACGCCACTTCGACCAGGTCGTCGATATCAACGTGTTGCTCTCGGTGGAGAAGCTGAAGGAAAAGGAACGCAGGCAGAAGGCCGAGGTCACGCTGCACGTGAAAGGCAAGGACATCTTCATCGAGCAGTGCAACGAAGACATGTACGCCGCCATCGACCAGCTGATGGACAAGCTCGACCGGCAGGTCTGCCGCCACAAGGACAAGGTGCAGGACCACCACCACGCGTCGCCCAAACGCATCGATGCGACCACGGCCTGACCCAACGGAATTGCACTGTTCCGGAACAAGAAAAAGCGGCCTGCGGGCCGCTTTTTCGTGCCACGAAACTCCCCCCGCGACTCGATGCCCGAACACCGTTGCTGCAATGCAGCACCCTATGCACAATCTGGCGACAGGGACACATCGGGCTTGCCCCTGCCACCGACATGCACTCCATAATTCATGACCCTGTCATTTATGGGACTGCTTGACCGGCGTCAACGCCCGCTCACTCACCCCGTGCCACTGATGAACCGCCTCGCTGCCATCCTGCCTGCCAGCAACGTGCTGGTCGATGTCGACGCCACCAGCAAGAAGCGCGCGTTCGAGCACGCTGGTTTGGTGTTCGAGAACCAGCACTCGGTGGCGCGCGCCACGGTCACCGACAACCTGTTCGCACGAGAACGTCTGGGCTCGACCGGCCTGGGGCACGGCGTGGCCATTCCGCACGGCCGCATCAAGGGCCTGAAGAACCCGCTCGCCGCAGTGCTGCGAGTGCAACAGCCGATTCCGTTCGACGCGCCCGACGAAGAACCCGTCGGCCTGCTGATCTTCCTGCTGGTGCCCGAAGCGGCGACGCAGCGGCACCTGGAAATCCTCTCCGAGATCGCCGAGATGCTCTCCGATCGCGAACTGCGCGAGCGGCTCAAGGCCGAAGGCGACGCAGCGATGGTGCACCAGCTCATCGCCAACTGGGAACCGCTGAAGTCGGTCGCCTGATGCGCCTGGCTGCAACGGCCGCCCCTGTGGGCCGAGAAGCCCCATGAAGCCGAGCGTCATCAGCGCCGAGGCGCTGTTCGAAGAACACCGCGAGATACTGGCGTGGGAATGGATCGCCGGCCACGCCCACCCCGAGCGCCGTTTCGACGAAGCCGCCGTTCGCAACGCGCAGTCGGCCGCCGACCTGGTCGGTTACCTGAACTACATCCACCCCTACCGGGTGCAGATCGTCGGACGGCGCGAGGTGGCCTACCTCAGCGTCAACCCCGAAGTGGCCGAGCGCCGCATTTCGCGCATCGTGACGCTGGAGCCGCCGGTGCTGATCGTGGCCGACGGCGAAACCCCGCCCGACAAACTCGTCGCCATGTGCGACCGGGCCGACATCCCGCTTTTCGCCACCGGCGAATCGGCCGGCCACGTGATCGACGTGGTGCGCAGTTACCTCAGCCAGCACTTCGCCGAGCGCACCACGCGCCACGGCGTGTTCATGGACATTCTGGGCGTCGGCGTGCTGATCACCGGCGAATCCGGCCTGGGCAAGAGCGAACTCGGCTTGGAGCTGATCTCACGCGGCCACGGCCTGGTGGCCGACGACGCGGTCGACATCTACCGCGTGGCGCAGACCGCGCTCGAAGGGCGCTGCCCCGACCTGCTGCTGAACCTGCTCGAAGTGCGCGGCATCGGCCTGCTCGACATCAAGGCGATCTTCGGCGAGACGGCCGTGCGCCGGAAGATGCGGCTCAAGCTGATCGTGCACCTGGTGCGCAAGGAAACGATGGACCGCGAGTTCGAGCGCCTGCCCTACGAGCCGCTGAACGAAGAGATCCTCGACGTGGCGGTGCGCAAGACCGTGATTGCCGTCGATGCCGGCCGAAACTTGGCCGTGCTGGTAGAAGCCGCCGTGCGCAACACGATCCTGCAGTTGCGCGGGATCGACACCTACAAAGAGTTCATCGAGCGCCACAACAAGGCGATGTTGAAACCCGAGTAGCCTTACTTCGTCTTGTACTGGCACTTCGGCTTGGTGCACGCCGCGTACAGGGCGAGCGCATGGTCCTGCAGCTCGAAACCGCGTGAGTGCGCAATGCTGCGCTGGCGCTTCTCGATCTCGGCGTCGAAAAACTCCTCGACGCGACCGCAGTCCATACAGACCAGATGGTCATGGTGCTTGCCTTCGTTGAGCTCGAACACCGCCTTGCCGGTCTCGAAATGGTTGCGCGACAGGATGCCGGCCTGCTCGAACTGCATCAGCACCCGGTAGACCGTGGCCAGGCCCACATCGGCGCCCTCGGCCAGCAGCATCTTGAACACGTCTTCGGCGCTCATGTGGCGCTGGGTCGTCTTCTGGAACATTTCCAGAACCTTGATGCGCGGCAGCGTGGCCTTCAGGCCGCTGTTCTTCAGTTCGTCGGCGTGCGTCATGGCGGGTCCGGGCAAGGGCTTGTGGCGCGGGCCGGGCAAGCCCAGCCGCTAGAATGAAGTCATCATATCGAGGTTGGCGCCCGCTCCCGGCGCGCCGGTTCCAACACCATGCGCTTCCCCACTTCCGATTCCGCGACCCGCGTCGCCACGCTGAGCCTGTTGCTGGTCGGCGCGCTTGCGCTCGGCGGCTGCCAGTCGCTGCAGTCTTCCGACAACTTCCTCGGCGTGATCACGCCCTACCGGGTCGAGGTGGTGCAGGGCAACGTGATCACCAAGGAACAAGCGGCGATCGTCAAGACCGGCATGAGCCGCGCCCAGGTGCGTGACATCCTCGGCTCGCCGCTGCTCGCCGACCCGTTCCACGCCGACCGCTGGGACTACGTCTTCACGATCAAGCGCCAGGGCGCTGAGCCACAGCTGCGCCGGGTGGTGGCGCTGTTTCTCGGCGAAGGCCTGAAGAGCCTGGACACCGGTGGCGAACTGCCGGGCGAACAGGAGTTCGTTGCGTCGATCGACACCTTCAAGACCGCACGCAACGCGCCGCCGCTGGAGCTCAGCGCCGAGGAGATCAAGGCCTTGCCCGTGCCGCCCGCGGTGCCGCCGGTGGCCGTCGAGCCGATCGGCCCGACCCGCGAGTACCCGCCGCTCGAGCCGCGCACATGAGCCGGCACGGCCGCCGTGGCCCGGAAGGGGCCATTTCGTGGCCCTTGGGCCGCTGCGCCGCAATGCGAAGCAAGGTCGCCCGATGAGCTTGCGGATCGCGGTGGCCGGCGCCTCGGGGCGCATGGGGCAGATGCTGATCGAAGCGATCAGCGCAAGTGACGACTGCCAGCTGGCCGGCGCACTCGATGTCGCCACCAGCCCCGCCATCGGACAAGACGCCAGCGCTTTTCTCGGTCGCAAGAGTGGTGTTCTCATCACCGCCGACCTGCATGCAGGCCTGTCGACTGCGCAGGCGCTGATCGACTTCACCCGCCCCGAAGGCACGCTCGCGCACCTGGCCGTGTGCCGCGAGCTCGGTGTCAAGGCCGTGATCGGCACCACCGGTTTCAGCGACGAACAAAAAGCGCAGATCGCCGCGCACGCCGAACACATCGCCATCGTGATGGCGCCGAACATGAGCGTGGGTGTCAACGTGGTGCTGAAGCTGCTCGACATGGCCGCGCGTGCGCTCAACGAAGGCTACGACATCGAGATCATCGAAGCCCACCACCGCCACAAGGTCGACGCCCCGAGCGGCACGGCGCTGAAGATGGGCGAAGTGGTGGCCGCGGCACTCGGCCGCGACCTGAAAGACTGCGCCGTCTACGGCCGCGAAGGCGTGACCGGCGAGCGCGACCCGTCCACCATCGGCTTCGCGACCGTGCGCGGCGGCGACATCGTCGGCGACCACACCGTGCTGTTCGCCGGCACCGGCGAGCGCATCGAGATCACGCACCGTTCGAGCAGCCGCGCCACCTACGCACAGGGCAGCCTGCGCGCCGCGCGCTTCCTCGCGAACCACGCGCGCGGCCTGTTCGGCATGAACGACGTGTTGGGCATCCGGTAAAAGGCAGACATGGGCGGTTTCGACAACTTCTGGGCTCAGGGCGACGCGATCACGCGCACGGTGGCGGCGTTGCTGCTGCTGATGTCGGTGAGCGCCTGGGTCGTGATCCTCTGGAAGGGCTGGCTGCTGCGCCGTGTGCGCAAAGACATCGAGCGCGCCGTGCCCGCCTTCTGGGCAGCGCCCTCGCTCGACGCCGGCCGCGAGCAGCTCGCCGCCTTCGACCGCGAACGTGCGCTCAGCCCGTTGCTGGCCGCGGCCGTGGCCACGCCCCCCGGCGGCACGCTCGAAGCCAAGGGCCATGCCGACTCGCAACTCACGCGCCGCCTGCGCGACGCTTTGTATGGCGTGCTCGCGCAGTTGCAGTTCGGCCAGGTGCTGCTCGCGTCCATCGGCAGCACCGCGCCCTTCATCGGTCTGTTCGGAACGGTCTGGGGCATCTACCACGCGCTGATCAACATCTCGGCGGCGGGTTCGATCTCGATCGAGCGCGTTTCGGGCCCGGTCGGTGAAGCATTGGTGATGACAGCGGCCGGCCTCGCGGTCGCGATCCCCGCCGTGCTCGCCTACAACATCTTCGGCAAGATGGTCGGCTCGTGCGAAGCCGAGCTCGAAGGCTTCGCGCACGACCTGCGCGAGATGGTGCTGGACGCGAGCCGCGCGCCCGCCTGAACCTCGCAGGCAACGGCATCGCCATGGCCTTCGGTCGCCTCGAACGCAGCAGCCGCGCATCGCCGATGAGCGACATCAACATGACGCCGCTGATCGACGTGATGCTGGTGCTGCTGGTGATCTTCATGATCACCGCGCCCTTGATGACCTCGAGCCTGAAGCTCGACCTGCCCAAGACCGATGGTGCCCAGCCCAACGATGCGCCGCAGTTCATCAGCGTCGCCCTCGACCCGCAAGGCAAGCTCTTTTTCGGCGACGAGCCGCTCGACGCTGCGGCCTTCGAGGCGCGCGTGGTCGAGGCCGCGCGCAAGAACCCGAAGACCGAAGTGCAGTTGCGCGCCGACAAGAGCGTGCCCTACGGGCGCGTGGCCGAGATGATCGCGATGGTGCAGAAGGCGGGCCTGAGCCGCATCGGCTTCGTCACCGAAGCGCCGGTGCCGACCAAGCCCTAGCCCCAGCCCGCAGCAGAAGCGGGCCGCCTCGACACCGGACACCCCACGCCATGCTCACCTTCCACAACCCGCTTCACCACCTGCACCAGGGCCGGCAAGAGATGTTCCGCGGCCGGCTCGTGCCCTGCCACGAAACGGCGGCGCGGCTCGACCACGTGCTGGCCGAACTGAAGCGCCGCGAGCTCGGCGCGCTGCAGGAACCGCAGGTCTCGGCGGACGAACTCAGCGCGGCACTCGCCCGCATCCACAGCCCGCGTTACCTGCACTTCATCGAGCACGCGTGGAGCGAATGGATCGCACTCGACCCGGCCAACGCCGCGCTCGACGCACTGCCTTCGGTGTGGCCCGCGCCCGGCATGCGCTTCGACGTGTTGCCCGACAACTTCTCGGCCCGCATGGGCCTGTTTTCGTTCGACGCCGGCACGCCGCTCACCGCCGGCAGCTGGGTCGCGGCGCGTGCCGGCGCCGCTTGCGCGGTCAGCGCGGCGCGGGCTGTGGCCGCAGGAACACGCAGCGCGTTCGCGCTCAGCCGCCCGCCGGGTCACCACGCCGGCGCCGACTTCTTCGGCGGTTACTGTCTCCTGAACAATGCCGCGCTCGCCGCACAAGCCTTGCGCGACAGCGGCCACGCACGCGTGGCGGTGCTCGACGTGGACTACCACCACGGCAACGGCACCCAGGCCATCTTCTACGAGCGCGCCGACGTGCTCACCGTGTCGGTCCACGGCGACCCACGCACCGAGTACCCGTTTTTCCTCGGCCATGCCGACGAGCGCGGTGCCGGCGCGGGCTCCGGCTTCAACCACAACCTGCCGCTGCCTCGCGGCACCGGCTTCACGCGCTGGCGCGAGGCACTGCAGGCGGGGCTGGAATCGATCCGCCAGTTCGGCGCGCAGGCCCTCGTGGTCTCGCTCGGGGTCGACACCTTCGAGGGCGATCCGATCTCGGGCTTCCAGCTGCGCAGCGCCGACTACCTCGACGTCGGCCGCGACATCGCCTCAGCGAAGCTGCCCACCGTCTTCGTCTTCGAAGGCGGTTACGCGGTCGCCGAGGTCGGCACCAACACGGTCAACGTGCTGCAAGGTTTCGAGGGCTGAGACGCGCGCACTCCCCAGTCTGAAGTGGCGGGCTGCCTCGACAGCCCGGCGTGCAGCGGCGCATGATGCAGGCCCGCTGCCGCAAACGCGAGCCATGGCCGACATCTTTCTGAGCTACACCGAGAAAGACCGCGACGCGGTGCGCCGCCTTGCCGAGACATTGCAGTCGGCGGGCTGGTCGGTGTGGTGGGACCGCCGCATCCCCGCCGGCCTCACCTGGCGCAGCGTGCTCGAACGCGAATTGCAAAGCATGCGTTGCATGGTGGTGCTCTGGTCACAACGCTCGGTGGCGAGCGAATGGGTGTGCGAAGAAGCGGCCGAAGGGCGGCAACTCGGGCGGCTCGTGCCGGTGTTGATCGAACACGTGCGGCCACCTGCCGGGTTTCGCGAAATCCAGGCCGCCGATCTGGTCGATTGGGACGGCTCGCGCGACTTCGTCGGCCTGCGGCAACTGCTCGAAGACATCGAGCGCCTGATCGGCAAGCCCGGTGCCGAAGGCGCTGCGCCATCCCGGCCCGCGCCCGACCGCGTCGAACCCGAGCCGGCGCTGCCCGCCCCGCCGAAGCCGCAGCCTTTCCCGTGGGCCATGGTGGCCTTGCTCGTGGCGATTGGCTTCGGGGCCTACTACGGCACACTCTCGCGCCCGCCCGCCGACACGCGCATCGAGTCGACGCAAGCTCCGCCCAAGGGCGCGACACAAACACTCGGGGCCAAGCCGGCAGCCTCGTCGGCAGACGCGGCTGCGGCCGCACCGAAGGAGGCCTCCTCGGTGTCGGCAAAGCCATCCACCGTGGCCTCGGCATCCGCCCCGGCCGGCAAAGCAGCCAGCGCCTCGCCGACCGCAGGCGCCAAGCCCGCATCGCTACCATCGTCCCCCAGCGCCCGCTGCGTCGCGCTGCGAGAGCGGCTCGCGCTGGGCGAAACGCTTTCCGCCGCGTCGCAATTGTTTTTCCGCCAGGAGTGCAGCCAGTGAACATCACGCCACGTTTCGCCCTCGTCTCGATCGTCGCCCTCGTGAGCGCTTGCGCGGGCTTGCAAACAGCACCGCCCGCCGCAGCGCCGGCCGAGGCGCCGCGGCCGGTGGCAACGCCGGTCGCCGCCGTTGCAGCACCCGCGCCGCCACCGATCCTGCCCTACGACGAAGCCGTGCTCAGCGCCGCCTCCGCGCTGCTGAAGAACGCGAAGCTGCCGCCTGAAGGCACGGCCGCGCAGCCGCGCTACACGGTCGTGATCGACCCGTTGATCGACGGCTTCAGCTACGCGCAGTCGGCCACCACACGCTCGATGGGCCTGCGGCTCGCAGCGCTGATGCGCGAGCAATATCCGCAATACGACGTGCAGCCGTTTTCGGCCGCCAGCGTGGCGCGCAACCCGCTGGTGTTGATCGGCACCTTCACGCCCGTGAACGCCCAACGCCAGACCTCGGGCACGCGCGAGGCCTACCGCATCTGCTTCGCGCTCGCCGACCTGAAGAGTGGCAAGCTGGTCAGCAAGGGGCTGGCGTTCTCGAAGCCCGACGGTGTTGATGCAACACCCACCGCCTCGTACCGCGACGCGCCGGCCTGGACCGAAGACGCGGCCTCGCAGGGTTACATCAACACCTGCCAGGGCACGAAGGCGGGCGACCCGATCAACCCGCTGTACACCGAGCGCATCGCGGCGGCGGCATTCGTCGCCGAAGCGATCGAAGCCTACGACGCCGGCAAGTACCAGCAGTCGCTCGACCTCTACGTGAATGCGCAGCGCACCTCCGCGGGCGACCAGTTCCGGGTCTACAACGGCGTCTACCTCGCCAACTGGAAACTCGGCCGGCGTGACAAGGCAGAAGCCGCCTTCGGCAAGATCGTCGACTACGGGCTGGAGCGCAAACGCCTGGCGGTGAAGTTCCTGTTCCGCCCCGGCTCCACGGCGTTCGGCACCGACGCAAAGCTGACGGGCCCGTACCCGGTCTGGCTCAAGGCAATTGCTTCGCGTGCGTCGAGCGGCAGTTCGTGCCTGGAAGTCACCGGCCACACCAGCGCCACCGGCCCCGAGCCGCTCAACGAGCGCCTGTCGCTGCTGCGCGCGGAGTACGTGAAGTCGCAGCTCGAAGCCAATGTGCCGGCACTGGCCAAGCGCACCATTGCCGCCGGCATGGGCTCGCGGCAAACGATGGTCGGCTCGGGCCGCGACGATGCGTCGGACGCACCCGACCGCCGCGTCGAATTCAAGGTGATCGGCTGCTGACGCTTTGACTCAATCGACCGCCTCGGTGCCCGACACCAGCGCCGCGAAGCGGTCGAGCCCGATGTTGCCACCCGACAGCGTGATGCCCACGCGCTGCCCCTTGAACTGCTCGCGCTGGCTCATCAACGCGGCCAGCGCACAGGCGCCCGACGGCTCCAGCACCAGCTTCATGCGCTCGAAGACGAAGCGCATCGCGTCGACCACCTGCGGGTCGGTGGCGGTGAGCACGTCCTTGACCAAGGCCTGAATCACCTCGAAGGGGTGTTTGCCGACGGCCTGCGTCTGCTGCCCGTCGCAGATCGTGCGTGGCACGTCGATGCTGACGATCTTGCCGGCGCGCAGCGACTGCTGCATGTCGTTGCCACGCGCGGGCTCGGCACCGAAGACTTCGATCTGCGGCAGCAGGTGTTTGGCTGCCACCGCGCAGCCGGAGAGAAAACCACCCCCGCCGGCGCAAACGATCAGCGCGTCGAGCGAGCCGGCGTCTTCGATCAGTTCGAGCGCAGCCGTGCCTTGCCCGGCCATCACCGGCAGGTAGTCGAACGGCGGGATCAGCGTGGCGCGGCGCTCCTGCACCAGGGCCGTGGCGATGGCCGCGCGGTCTTCCTTGTAGCGGTCGTAGAGGATCACTTCAGCGCCGTAGCCGCGCGTCGCCGCGAGCTTCAGGCTCGGCGTGTCGTGCGGCATCACGATCGTTGCCTTGCAGCCGTGCAGTTGCGCGGCGAGCGCCACCGCCTGCGCGTGGTTGCCCGAGGAGAACGCCACCACGCCACGGGCTCGTTGTGCGTCGCTCAACGCGTTGACCGAGTTGTAGCCGCCGCGGAACTTGAACGCGCCCATGCGCTGCAGGTTCTCGGCCTTCATGAAGACGCTGCAGCCGAGCAGCGCATCGAGCGTGCGCGAGGTGAGCACGGGTGTGCGGTGGGCCACGCCACGAATTCGGTGGGCGGCGGCCTGGATGTCGGCGAATTCGAGCATGGCGTGTCGGTTGGAGTTGAACGGGGTACAGGCGCCATCGTACCGGGCGAGCTTGCTATTTCACAGCCGCGCTCTATGTTTGCGACTCGACCCGGCGAGGCTTGCGCAGACGAGGCAATGACGGCCTTCCCCGCCCCGCCGCCGGGCACCCGCGACCGTCATGTCATCCACTCCAACACTGGGGAGAACGGTCATGCCTGCCTACATCACGCTCGGCAATTTCACCGACCAGGGCGCACGCGCGATCAAGGATTCACCGGAACGCTTCGAAGCCTTCAAGGCCCTGGCCGAAGGCGCCGGCGTGACGATCAAGAGCGTGCACTGGACCACCGGGGCTTACGACATGGTGCTCGTCACCGAAGGCGCGGAAGACGCGCTGATGGCGCTGAACCTGAAGATGGTCACGCTCGGCAACGTGCGCACGCAGACGCTGCGCGGTTTTTCGATCACCGAGATGCGCAAGCTGGTGTCGACGCTGAAGTGACCGCGCCGCAGCCTCAGGGCTCGTTGCCAGGAGGCTGCGCGTCACGCCGGCACTGCGCCTGCAACGTGGCCCAGCCTTCGGGGCCGAGCGCTTCGAGGGTGCGGATGTTCGCTTCGAAGATCTTGTCGGCTTCGGGAAAGGCGTCGACCGCGCGCTCGACACTCTCTTCGCGCAGCAGGTGCAGCGTCGGGTAAGGCGAGCGGTTGGTGGCGTTGCCCATGTCGTCGTCTTCGGTGCCCGCGAACTGGTACTGCGGGTGAAAGCTCGCGACCTGGACGATGCCGGTCAAGTCCATCGCGTCGAGCAACCGATCGGCGTCATCGAGAAAGTCGTTGAAGTCGGCAAAATCGACCAGCACCCGCGGGTGAACAACGAGCGTGGTTTCGATCTGTTCGGGGCGGGCTTGTGCCAGCGTCTCCAACTCATCGCGCAGCACGCCGAGCAGCGCTTGCGCATCACCCACATCGCTGACGACGCAGCGGATCTGCCCTTTCACCAGCGGCGCTTTTGCGAAGGGGCAAAGGTTCAGCCCGACCACGGCGCGAGTGACCCAGGCGAGTGTCTCGGCCGCCACCGCAGCCGTCATGCGCTCACCGGCTGCGTCAGGTAGCCCTTCAACATGCGCACGATCTCCTGCGTGGCCGCTTTAAGCGACACGCCCTTGGGGCGCTCCAGAACGACCGCGTGAATCAGCGCGTGCGCCGAGTGCATCAGCATGAAGGCGGCGAGCTTCAGGTCGGGCGTGGTGATGACGGCGCGGTGGTGCGCCAGCAGCGCGACGATGCGCTCTTCCATCACGCCCACGTACTCTTCCTCCGGCCAGGCCTTGTCCATCGCGCCGAGTTGCAGTTCGAGCACGCAGTGCAGGGCCGAATCGATGCGGTGCGCCTCGACCGTGGCCTCGATCAAGCCGGCGAGCGCGTCGTCGAGCGTGGCGTCCATCGCCTTGGTCAGCGCGCGCAGGATCACCGCCGTCATCTGCTCGCCGTGGCGCGCGTGCAGCGCCGTGATCAGGGCGTCCTTGTTCGGGAAGTACTGGTACAGCGAGCCGACGCTGACACCCGCGCGCTCGGCCACCGCGTTGGTCGTCACTGCCGCGAAACCACCCTCGATCAGAATGTGAGCCGTGGCGTCGAGAATGGCCTTGACGGTGGCCAGCGAGCGCGACTGGCGCGGCGCTTTTCGGGGTGAAACCTGTGCGGTCATGGGCGTTCTTCCGTGCAACCGGAATGCGAGTAGGCAATGCGAGCAAAAGCTCGCATAGTGTGGCCACCGCGGCGATTGCCGTCAAGCACACACGGCGTCCACATGTTGCAACGCTCCCGCACTTTTTTCATGCTGCTCAAGGCCACACCGCACTGGCGTGCGCTCGACGCCGACGCACAGCGCGCCGTCTTCGACGAAGCGCTGATGACCGTCTTCAACGGCTACCCGGCGCTGCGCATGAGCCGCTTCAACGCCAGTGCCTTCCACGGCCGCTGCACGCACCTGATCGTGTGGACGCTGATCGACGGCGCCGACGAATGGCAGTACGAGGCGGCCATCGATGCGCTGCACACGCGGCCCTTCTTCGCCG
>JANYFX010000233.1 GCA_025359585.1 Rhizobacter sp.
CGCTGCCGGCAAGGCTGCCGACGCCGCCAAGGACGCTGCTGGCAAGGCCGCCGACGCTGTCAAGAAGTAATCGGTTCACTCCGGTTCGTGAAAAAGCCGCCCTCGGGCGGCTTTTTTGTGCCCCGCTGCCGGGCGCCGTGAGCGCTTGGCCGCCCGGAGGCATCAGTCCAGTTTGAGCCAGCCGAAGCCTTCAAGTGGATCGGCCACGACGATGTCTCGGGGCGCAGCACCGCAGGCCTGCGCCAGCGCCGCGCGCGCGAGGTCGGGCCGGTTGTTCTGCTCGCTGAGGTGAGCCGCCACCAGGTGCCGCAGGCCGTTGTGCATGATGGCCGAAAGGATCTCCGCAGCCGTCTCGTTCGAGAGGTGGCCATAACGCCCGCCGATGCGCGCTTTCAAAGACGCCGGGTAGCGCGACGACGCGAGCATCTCGCGGTCGTGGTTGCACTCCAGCAGCAGCGCGTCGCAGCCTTGCAGGCTCGCAAGAAGGTGCGGCGTGATCGAACCGACGTCGGTCAGCACGCCGAGGTGGCGCGCGCCGTTCGAGACCCGCAACTGCAGCGGCTCCTGCGCGTCGTGAGCGACCGTGTACGGGCTGAGCAGCAGGTCACCGACGCTGATGGGCTGGCCGTCGCGAGCGAACTGCAGCAGACCTTCGGCGTCGGGCGCGCCGATCGCGCGCCACGTTCCCCGGCTCATCCACAGCGGCAAGCGGTGGCGCCGGGCCAGTGCCACCGCGCACCCCACGTGGTCGCCATGCTCGTGGGTCACGAACACGGCGTCGAGGTCTTCGGTGCGCAGGCCCGCACGGGCCAGACGAGATTCGAGCTCGCGGGCCGAAAAGCCGCAGTCGATCAGGACCCGGCTGGTGGTCGCGCCACTCGTGGCCTCGACCACCGTGGCGTTGCCTGCGCTGCCGCTGCCCAGGCTGCAAAAGCGCATCACCGGGCTCGCACCAGAGTGGCTTACTTCAGTTCTTCGAGCAGCGTTGCCGCGATGCGCTTGCCTGCTTCGCCGTTCTCCGGCGCGCCCTGACCGTTCAGCACGCTCACCACGCTGCGGTCGCCCGCGCCCTTGACCGACACGCGGTACTTGGCCGGGCCACCGTCTTTCTTGTCCAGGCCGAAGAGCTTGGCGAAAAAGCCGGGTTCTTCCTTGCCCATGTTCGCCGGGTCGATGTAGCGCACAAAGTAGACACCCTGGCTGCGGTCGCGGTCTTCGACCGTGAAGCCGCTGCGGTCGAGCGCCACGCCGACACGCCGCCATGCGCGGTCGAAGCCATCGTCGACCTGCAGGGTCGCCGCCGTCTGGCCTTCGAGGATGCGCGCACGGACTGCCGTGCCCGCCGGCCCGGCCGCACCAGCCGTGCCGCCAGCCGCCTTCGCGGCTTCTTCTTTCGCGCCGAGCTTGAGCATCAGGCGCGACAGGAATTCGCCTTCGAGTTGCGGTTCCGCCGGGCGTGGTTGCCAGATCGTGTTTTCCCTGCTTTGGCCGGTGACGACCTCGATCATTCCGCGGTGGGTGATGTAGATCTCGCTGCCTTCGCCGCTGCGCTCCAGGCGGGTGCGGAACTTGTCGCGTTCGCCGGTAGAGTACAGGCCGTCGAGCACCTTGCCGATCGACGAGCGGATGAAGTCTTGCGGCAGCTTGGCGCGGTTTTCGGCCCAGTCGGTTTCCATGACACCGGCGCTCGGCTCGTCGGTAGCGAGGCGGAAGCCGCGCTCTTTCCAGAAAGCCTGAAGCTGCGGCCAGAGTTGTTCTGGCGTGAGGCTGGTGCGCAGCCAGCGCTCGTTGCCCAGGCGCTCGATGCGCATGTCGCCGATGGCTTGCGGCGCGACCGTGATGGGCACGGAAGCCGCTGCGGCGGGTGCCGACGCGGCCGCGCCGGCCTGGTAGGACGCCGCACTCACTGCGGCGCCCTGTGTTTGCTGGTAGCGAGAGTCGCGCGTCAGCTGCGTGAGGTCAGGCGGCACGTCGAGGCCGGCGGTTTTTTCACCGCCGCTGCGGTAGTCGACCTTGTCGCCACTCAGCGTGTCTCCGACGATGGAACAACCGAACAGCGAACAGAGTGTGGCGGCCAGAACGAGGCCGCGCAGCGAAACGAAGGAAGGGGAACGGCTCAAGTGTTTCTCCGGAAAGGGGCGGACAAGCGAACCGCAATGACGCGGCGCCCCGGCAGTGGGTGAAAAGTCAGCGCGTGGTGCGCGCGTCAAAGGAGGCCGGCGTCGAGCAGGGCTTGTCCGACCACCGCTTGCCCTGCCGGTGTGAGCGGTGTGATCGGCAGGCGCAGAGCGGCGCCGCAAAGCCCCAGCTTGGCCATCGCCCACTTGGCAGGCGCCGGGCTCGGCTCGGTGAACAAGTGGGTGTGCAGCGGCATCAGCTTCAGGTGGATGGCCGCAGCTTCCTTGGCTCGGCCGGCCATCGCCGCCATGCACAGTTCGTGCATCAACTTCGGCGCCAGATTGGCCGTGACGCTCACGTTGCCGTGGCCACCCAGCAGCATCAGCGCAACGGCCGAGCCGTCGTCACCCGAGTAGACCGAGAAGCCGGCCGGCGCGCGCTTGATGAGCCACGAGGCGCGGTCGATCTCACCGGTGGCTTCTTTCACGCCGACGATGCCCGGCACCTGCGCCAAGCGCAGGGTGGTCTCGACTGCCATGTCTGCCACGGTTCGGCTGGGCACGTTGTAGAGCACCATCGGGATGTCGACCGCTTCGGCGATGGCCTTGAAGTGGCGGTAGATGCCTTCTTGCGACGGCTTGTTGTAGTAGGGCACGACCGACAAGGTGCAGTCTGCACCGACCTTCAGCGCGTAGCGCGAGAGCTCGATCGCCTCGGCGGTGGAATTGCCGCCCGCGCCAGCCATGATCGGCACGCGCCCTTTGGCATGCTCGACGGCCACGCGGATGATTTCGCAGTGTTCTTCGACCGACACGGTCGGTGACTCGCCCGTCGTGCCGACCACGCCGACGCAGTCGGTGCCCTCGGCCACGTGCCAGTCGATCAGGCGGCGCAGGCCGTCGTAATCGACGCTGCCGTCTTCCTGCATCGGCGTGACGAGCGCCACGATGCTGCCGTTGATAACTTTCATGCGGGTTCCTCTGAATCCCAAGATTTTACCTGCCCGGGCGAGCCCGGCCGGCACTGCAGGCGGAAGCGCTCCGGCACGGGCTTGCCGGAGCGCTCGCGCACGGCGACGAGACGTTGCACGAAGCGGTCCGGCTCGCTCGCGAAACCTTCTTCGAACGCGACCACACGGAGACCCTGCGTGGCTCTCAGAAGTTCACCCGGCTGCAGCAGAAACTTCGGGTTCGAGGGTTTGCCGACGGTTTCATTGCCGGCGCTGAAAGTCTCATAAATCAGCACGCCGCTCTCGGCGACGCTGGCGATCAGCGTCGGCAGCAGCTCGCGCCAGAGGTAGTTCGTGACCACCACGGCGTCGAAGCGCCGGCCTGCCAATGGCCAGGGGCCCGATTCGATGTCGGCGAGCACCGTCTCGGCGATGCCCTGCGAAAACGCCAGGGCCGCTTCGTCGCGGTCGACACCGGTGACGCGGCAGCCGCGCTGCGCGAACCAGCGCATGTGCCGGCCCGAGCCGCAGGCCACGTCGAGCACGCTCGCGCCGTGGGCGACAAGATGCGACCAGCGTTGCACCCAGACCGAGGCCTCGCCGCCGCCGTGGCTCGGGCCGCTCATTTCAGAAACAGCTCCAGAGCTGGTTCGCGAGCGTCATGACGACCTCGGGGCGCAGGTAGGCAGTAAACACGAGCAGCAGCGCGGCGGCCGACACGGCCCATGCGAGCGTGCGGCGCAGCTTCATGCCGGGGCAGGCTGCGCGCGCACGATCGCCTGCTCTTTCACCGGCAGGTTGATGAGCGCAGCGAACACACCGAGCGCGACCGCGATCCACCAGACCACGTCGTAGCTGCCGGTCATGTTGTAGAGCCTGCCCCCGAGCCACGCACCGAGAAAGCTGCCGCACTGGTGGCTGAGAAACACGAAGCCACCCAGCATCGACAGGTACTTCACGCCGAAGATCTGCGCGACCAGCGCGTTGGTCGGCGGCACGGTGGAGAGCCACAGCGTGCCCATCACCGCCGAGAAGATGTAGACGCTCCAGGGCGTCAGCGGCACGTTCAGGAACGCCGTGATCGCCACCGCGCGCAGCGTATAGATCGCCGAGAGGATGTACTTCTTCGGCATGCGCTCGCCGAGCGAGCCTGCCGCGTAGGTGCCGACCACGTTGAACAGCCCGATAAGCGCCAGCGCAGTGGTCGCCACATCAGGGGTGAGGCCGTTGTCCTTCAGGTAACTCGGCATGTGCACGCCGATGAACACGACCTGGAAGCCACAGACGAAGTAGCCTGCCATCAGCAGCAGGAAACTCGGGTGCGCGAAGGCCTCGCGCACGGCGGCTTTCATGCTCTGCTGCGGCCCCTTTGCCACTGCGACCGCAGGCTCCTTCAAGCCGAAGGCCAGCGGCACGATGGCCAGCGCCGCAATGCCGAGGATGAACAATGCGTTCTGCCAGCCCACGCCGTTGATCAGGCCGTTTTCGACCGGCACCATCAGGAACTGGCCGAACGAGCCTGCGGCCGCCGTGACGCCCATCGCCCAACTGCGTTTGTTGGCCGCCACGTTGCGCCCGATCACGCCGTAGACGACCGCATAGGTCGTGCCCGATTGCGCCATCCCGAGCAGCACGCCGGCGCTGCCCATGAAACCGAGGGCCGAAGTCGACAGGCCCATGAAGATCAAGCCGAGCGCGTAGAACACGGCCCCGACGATCAACACCTTGAACGCGCCGAAGCGGTCCGACAAGGCCCCGGCAAACGGCCCGACGATGCCCCAGGACAGGTTCTGGATCGCGATCGCCAGCGCGAAGGTTTCGCGAGACCAGCCGCGGTCCATCGTGACCGGCTGCAGCCACAGGCCGAAGCCGTGGCGAATGCCCATCGAGAGGGTGACGATCAGGGCGCCGCAGATCAGCACCTGTTTCATCGAGAGCGTGGTATGGGGCACTGAAGTCATCCGCGACTGTAGCCAATCGCGGCGTGGCCTGCAGTCGCCCGGCCCGCGCCGCGCTCTACGGTTTGACGCTCGCCAGGTCGATCGAACGCATCGCATCGGCGTCGAGTTTCAACGCGGCTGCGGCCACCAGGCCCTTCAGCTGATCGAGCGACGTGGCACTCGCGATCGGCGCGGTGATGCTCGGCCGCGCGATCTGCCACGCCAGCGCCACTTGCGCAGGCGTGCTGTTCAGGCGCGCGGCCACGCTGTCGAGCGCGGCCAGCACACCCAGGCCGTGCGGGTTGAGGTACTTCTTCGCACCTTCACCGCGCGTGCTCTTGCCCAGGTCGCTCAGCGAGCGGTACTTGCCGCTGAGAAAGCCGCTCGCCAGCGCGAAGAAGTTGATCACGCCGAGACCGTTGGCCACGCACACCGCTTCGAGCTCGGCCTCATACGCCGGGCGCTCGACGAGGTTGTAGAGCGGTTGCAGGCATTCGTAGCGTGGCAGGCCGTGCGTCGCGCTGACCGAGAGCGCTTCCGACAGCCGCGCCGCCGTGAAGTTCGAAGCGCCGATCGAGCGCACCTTGCCGGCCTGGATCAGCTCGGCGTACGCGCCCGCCGTGTCGGCCAGCGGCGTCTTCGGGTCGTCGTCGTGCGACTGGTACAGGTCGATCACATCCGTCTGCAAACGTTTGAGCGAAGCCTCGACTGCGCTGCGGATGTAGGCCGGCGCCAGGCCGACCTTGCCGTCGCCCATGTCCTTGCCGACCTTGGTGGCGAGCACGACCCTGTCGCGCTTGCCACTCTTCTTGAGCCACTTGCCGACGATCGTCTCCGATTCGCCGCCGCTGTGGCCGGGCGCCCAGCGCGAATACACGTCGGCGGTGTCGATGAAATTCATGCCGGCATCGACCCAGGCGTCGAGCAGCTTGAACGAGGTGGCTTCGTCGACCGTCCAGCCGAACACGTTGCCGCCGAAGCAGAGCGGTGAGACCTGCAGGCCGGATCGGCCGAGTGCGCGTTTGTCCATAACACCTCCTGTGATGTCGGGCGATTCTTGCAGGCTCCTAGAATCCGCGCCCATGGCAACCAAGCAAAGCTCCTACGGCGAAGCCTCGATCCGCGTTTTGAAGGGCCTCGAGCCCGTGAAGCAGCGGCCGGGCATGTACACCCGCACCGACAACCCGCTGCACATCATTCAGGAAGTGATCGACAACGCGGCCGACGAAGCGCTCGCCGGGCACGGCAAACGCATCGACGTGACGCTGCACGCCGACGGTTCGGTCAGCGTCGAAGACGACGGGCGCGGCATTCCCTTCGGGCTGCACCCCGAAGAGCAGGTGCCGGTGCTGGAGATCGTCTACACACGCCTGCACGCCGGTGGCAAGTTCGACAAGGGTGCTGGCGGCGCGTACAGCTTTTCGGGCGGGCTGCACGGCGTGGGCGTGAGCGTGACCAACGCGCTGAGCAAGCGGCTCGAAGTGAGCGTGTGGCGCGAAGGGCAGGTCGCGTCGATCACGTTCGCTGGTGGCGACGTGATCGAACCGCTGAAGTTCCGCAAGGCGACCAACGCCGACCGCAAAGCCGGCACCAGCGTGCGCGCCTGGCCGGACGCGAAGTACTTCGAAACCGGCGAGCTGCCGAAGGCGGAGCTGATTCACCTGCTGCGCAGCAAGGCGGTCTTGATGCCGGGCGTGACGGTCACGCTCAGCGTCGAGAAGACCGGCGAGAAACAGAGCTGGCTCTACAAGGGCGGCCTGCGTGACTACCTGATGCAGGCGCTGATCAGCGACCCGGTGATCCCGCTCTTCGAAGGCGCGCACTACGCCGACGGTGGCGAGACCGAGAACTTCGCCGAAGGCGAGGGCGCAGCCTGGTGCGTGGCCTTCACCGAAGACGGCAACGTGATGCGCGAGAGTTACGTGAACCTGATTCCTACGGTTGCCGGCGGCACCCACGAGTCGGGTTTGAAGGACGGCCTGTTCGGCGCCGTGAAGGGGTTCATCGACATGCACAGCCTCTTGCCCAAGGGCGTAAAGCTGATGCCCGAAGACGTGTTCTCGCGCGCCAGTTTCGTGCTGAGTGCGAAGGTGCTCGACCCGCAGTTCCAAGGGCAGATCAAGGAGCGGTTGAACTCGCGCGACGCGCTGCGCCTCGTCTCGACCTACGTGAAACCATCGCTCGAACTGTGGCTGAGCCAGCACGTCGACTTCGGCAAGAAGCTGGCCGAACTCGTGATCCGCCAGGCGCAGACGCGCCAGCGTGCGAGCCAGAAGGTCGAGAAGCGCAAGGGCTCGGGCGTCGCCGTGTTGCCGGGCAAGCTCACCGATTGCGAGAGCCGCGACCTGTCGCTCAACGAGTTGTTCCTCGTCGAGGGCGACTCGGCCGGTGGCAGCGCCAAGATGGGCCGCAACAAGGAAACGCAGGCGATCCTGCCGCTGCGGGGCAAGGTGCTCAACGCCTGGGAAGTGGAGCGCGACCGCCTCTTCGCCAACAACGAAATCCACGACATCGCGGTCGCCATCGGCGTCGACCCGCACAGCGCCACCGACACGCCCGACCTGAGCGGTTTGCGCTACGGCAAGATCTGCATCCTGAGCGACGCCGATGTCGACGGCTCGCACATCCAGGTGCTGTTGCTGACACTCTTTTTCCGCCACTTTCCGAAGCTGATCGAGACCGGCCACATCTGCATCGCCAAGCCGCCGCTGTTCCGCATCGACGCGCCGGCGCGGGGCAAGAAGCCTGCGGCCAAGATCTACGCGCTCGACGAAGGCGAACTCACCGCCACGCTCGACAAGCTGCGCAAGGAAGGCGCGCGCGAAAACTCGTGGAGCATCAGCCGCTTCAAGGGCCTGGGCGAGATGAACGCCGAGCAGCTGTGGGACACGACGCTGAACCCCGACACGCGCCGTCGGTTGCAGGTCGAGTTCGCGGCGCTGGGCTTCACCGAGACCGTGGCTTCGCTGACGAAGCTGATGGGCAAGGGCGAAGCGCAGGCGCGGCGCGATTTGATGGAATTGCATGGCGACGATGTCGAGGTGGACGTGTGAGGCCGCCGCCGTGACCGCGACCTCGGTGCGCCTTCGCCCGACGATGACTTCCGATCTCGACTTCGTGATCTCGGTCGAACAAGACGCCGCCAACCGCCCGTTCATCACACCCTGGGAACGCACCCAGCACGAAGGCGCGATCCGCTTCCCGGACTTTCGCCACTTCATCGTCGAGGCCGGCGCGGGTTACCCGTCGGCGGGCTTCGTGATCCTGCAGGGCTGCCGCAACCCGCACCGCTCGGTCGAGCTGAAGCGCATTGTGCTGTTGCCGGCTGTGCAGGCGCGGGGTGTCGGCCGCGCCTGCATCCGGCTGCTGGCGCAGCTGGCGTTTCGCGACCTCGGCGCGCACCGTTTCTGGCTCGACGTGAAAGCGCTCAACGTGCGCGCGCAGGCCTTGTACCGCGACGAAGGTTTCGTCGAAGAGGGCCGGTTGCGCGAGAGTGTGCGCACCGACAGCGGCTACGACTCGCTGATCGTGATGGCCATGCTCGAGCACGAACATGCTGCGCTTGTGCAGCAGCGTCTCCAGGGTGCGGCATGATCGCGAAAAACAGGAGACAAGAACATGCACGCCACGATGATGAATGTGCCGCTGTCGCTGAACCACTTGCTGGACCGCGCCGGGCACCTTTTTCCTGAGAACAAAGTCGTCTCGCGGCTGCCCGACAAGACGCTGCGAACCCACACCTACGCGCAGATCCACCGGCGCACGCGCGCACTCGCATCGGCGCTGCAGAAGCTCGGCATCAGGAAGGGCGACCGCGTCGCCACGCTGAGCTGGAACCACCACGCACATCTGGAGTGTTATTTCGGCATCCCGGCCGCGGGTGGCGTGATGCACACGCTGAACCTGCGCCTCTCGCCCGACGAGATCGGCTGGATCGCGGGCGATGCGCAAGACCGCTTCCTGATCGTCGACGATGTGCTGCTGCCGCTCTACAAGCAGTTCGCTCACCTGCACAAATTCGAGCGTGTGATCGTGTTCCCGTTTTCCGGCGCGCCGGTTGCGGCCGAGTTCGACAACTACGAAACGAAGCTGGCCGGCGCCGCGCCCGACACGTTCACCTACCCCGCGCACGACGAGAACGATCCCGTCGCCATGTGCTACACCTCGGGCACCACAGGCCGTCCCAAAGGCGTGGTCTATTCGCACCGCTCGACGGTGTTGCACACGCTGGTCGGCTGCCTCGCCGAGAACTGGGGCCTGCGCACGAGCGACGTGCTGCTGCCGGTCACGCCGATGTTCCACGCCAACTGCTGGGGCCTGCCGTATGGCGCGGTGATGATGGGCGCGAAGCTCGTGTTCCCCGGCCCGCACCTGCATCCCGACGATCTGCTCGACCTGATCAAGGCCGAGCCACCGACTTTGTCTGTCGGTGTGCCGACGATTTGGCTCGGTCTGATCCAACGCTTCGAGCGTGCGCTCACCGAAGAGCCCGGCCGCTGGCAGTTGCCGAACGGCATGCGCTCGATGGTCGGCGGTGCGGCCGTGCCGGAATCACTGATCCGCGCTTTCGATCGCCACGGCGTGTGGTTGCAGCAAGGCTGGGGCATGACCGAAACCTCCCCGCTCGCCACCGTGTCGTCCAAGGTCGAAAACGCCGGCGAGGCCGAACGTTTCCGGCGCGCCGCCATGGCGGGCATGCCGGTCCCGCTGGTCGACGTGCGCATCCGCACTGAGGACGGCAGCGACGCCCCGCACGACGGCACGAGCATGGGCGAGATCCAGGTGCGTGGCCCCTTCATCACCGGCTCGTACCACGAGGTGCCTGTGGCGGCCGACAAGTTCACCGCCGACGGCTGGCTGCGCACCGGCGACGTGGCGACGATGGACCCGCAAGGTTTCGTGCGCATCACCGACCGCACCAAGGATTTGATCAAGTCGGGCGGCGAGTGGATCAGCTCGGTCGATCTGGAAAACGCGCTGATGGCGCACCCGGCCATCGTCGAGGCAGCCGTGATCGCGATCCCCAACGAGAAGTGGAGCGAACGACCGCTCGCCTGCGTGGCGATGAAACCGGGGCAGAATGCGACCCCGGCCGAACTGGGCGCGCATTTGCTCAAGCACGGTTTCGCGAAGTGGCAGTTGCCAGACCGTTACGAAGTGATCGACGCCGTGCCACGCACCTCGACCGGCAAGTTCTGGAAACTGAAGCTGCGCGAGCGCTTTCCGCGATGAATTGAATCCGGGTCCGACCCCTCGCGTTGCGATGGCGGTCGGGCCATCCGCCTTTCCCAACATCCCTGTCCATGACTCCGGAACCTGATCTTTTCACCGTGCCCCCGGGTGGCGGTGGCGACGCCGTCGGCCTCGCGAACTACGCCGAACGCGCCTACCTCGAATACGCGCTCAGCGTCGTCAAGGGCCGTGCCCTGCCCGACGTGTGCGACGGCCAGAAGCCGGTGCAGCGGCGCATCCTGTATTCGATGGAACGCATGGGCCTGGCGTTCACGACCGCCAGCGGTCCGAAGGCCGTGAAGAGCGCGCGTGTCGTCGGCGACGTGCTCGGCAAGTTCCACCCGCACAGCGACGCCGCCGCCTACGACGCGATGGTGCGCATGGCGCAGGACTTCTCGCAGCGTTACCCGCTGATCGACGGCCAGGGCAACTTCGGCTCGCGCGACGGCGACGGTGCGGCGGCGATGCGCTACACCGAAGCACGTTTGGCCCCGATCACGCGCCTGCTGCTCGACGAGATCGACGAAGGCACGGTCGAGTTCGTGGCCAACTACGACGGTTCGACCGAAGAGCCGCGTCTGTTGCCTGCGCGTTTGCCTTTCGTTTTGCTCAACGGCGCGAGCGGCATCGCGGTGGGCCTGGCCACGGAAGTGCCGAGCCACAACCTGCGCGAGATCGCGGCGGCGGCCATCGCCTTGATCCGCAATGAGAAGCTCGGCGACGAAGACTTCGCCGACCTGATCCCCGGCCCCGACTATCCCGGTGGTGGCCAGATCATCAGCAGCATCGAGGAGATCCGCGCTGCCTACGCCACCGGCCGTGGCAGCCTGAAGCTGCGTGCGCGCTGGAAGATCGAAGACCTGGCGCGCGGGCAGTGGCAGCTCGTGGTCACCGAGTTGCCGCACGGCACCAGCACGCAGAAGGTGCTGGAAGAGATCGAAGAACTCAGCAACCCGAAGGTCAAGACCGGCAAGAAGACCTTGTCGACCGAGCAGACGCAACTGCGCACCACCGTGCTCGGCGTGCTCGACGCGGTGCGCGACGAGTCGAGCAAGGACGCCGCCGTGCGCCTGGTGTTCGAGCCGAAGACGCGCGCCATCGACCAGCAGGAACTGATCACGATCCTGCTCGCGCACACGAGCCTGGAGACCTCGGCGTCGATCAACCTGACGATGATCGGTGCCGACGGCCGGCCGACGCAGAAGAGCCTGCGCCAGATCCTTGCCGAGTGGGTGCAGTTCCGGATGGCGACCGTCGAGCGCCGCACGCAGCACCGGCTGGCGAAGGTGCTGGACCGCATCCACGTGCTCGAAGGCCGGCAGCTCGTGCTGCTCAACATCGACGAGGTGATCCGCATCATCCGCGCGGCCGACGAGCCGAAGCCGGCGCTGATCGCCCGTTTCAAGCTGAGCGACCGGCAGGCCGAAGACATTCTCGAAATCCGCCTGCGCCAGCTGGCGCGGCTGGAGGCCATCAAGATCGAGCAGGAGCTGGCGGCCCTGCGCATCGATCAGGCCAAGCTCGAAGACATCCTGAACAACCCGAGCGCGCTGAAGCGCACCGTGATCAAGGAGATCGAGCTCGATGCCAAACAACACGGCGACGACCGCCGCACGCTGATCCAGACCGAGAAGCGCGCAGTCGCCGAAGTGAAGATCGTCGACGAGCCGGTCACGGTCGTCGTGAGCCTGAAGGGCTGGGTGCGTGCTTTGAAGGGCCATGAGGTCGATGCCGCCACGCTCGCGTTCAAGGCCGGCGACTCGCTGCACGGCACTTTTCAGTGCCGCAGTGTCGACGTGCTGCTGGTCTTCGGCAGCAACGGCCGTGTGTACTCGGTCGCCGTCAGCATCTTGCCCAGCGGCCGCGGTGACGGCCAGCCGATCACGACGCTGATCGATCTGGAGACGGGCACGCAGCCGTCGCACTACCACGCCGGGCCGGTGCAGCAGACCTTGCTGCTTGCGGGCACGGGTGGCTTCGGCTTGCTGGCCACGGTGGGCGACCTGGTCTCGCGCCAGAAGGGAGGCAAGGGCTTCCTCTCGCTCGAAGCCGAAGAGAAGCCGCTGCCACCGAGCCCGGCTCACGGCGCGACGCAGGTGGCGTGCCTGTCGATGAGCGGGCGGCTGCTGGTGTTCGGCCTCGACGAGTTGAAGCTGCAGGCCAACGGCGGGCGCGGCCTGACGCTGATCGATCTGGAAGCGAAGGATGTGCTCGTCAGCGTGGCCGCATTCACGCAAGCGCTGCTGGTGCAAGGCACCGGCCGCAGCGCCAAGGCGAAGGATGAAACGCTGAAGGGCGCTGCGCTCTCGCCTTATGTGGGCAAGCGCGCCCGCAAGGGCAAGGCGCTCGGCATCCCGGCGATGAAGGCCACGCGCGTGACGGCCGCCTGAGCGGCAACGCTCAACCGTTCGTGCAGCGTGCCTTGTAGTTGGCCTCGAACAAGTCGAGGTCGCTGCGCTCCCCCGGGCTCATCGAGTCGGCGCGTTTGCGCCGGGCGGCGAGGATGCGCAGTGTTTCGTAGCACTGTTCGCTGTTCAGCGTGGCGCGTGCTTTTTCGCCGCTGACCTGGGCCTGCGCCTGGCGGCGGCCGTCACGCTGCTCGCTCTTCACTTGCGACAGCCGCTGCCGGGCTTGCTGCTCGTCTTCGACGCAACGCTGGCGGTAGTCCAGGTGCAGCTCCGACATCGCCCCGCTCTTGAGCCCACGCGCCGGCCCGGTGCGAATGGCGTCGTTGAGCTGAGCGCATTCTGGGCTCAGGTAGGGCAGGAATTCCGGGGCCCGGTCCAGGCCCGGCGTGTAGTTCTGGCCATAGGCCGGCCGCTCCGTCGCGGGGCCATAGGCACCGAGCGTGCCTCGCACCGGCGCACTGCAGGGCCGGTCGCTCAGGTACGAACTGGCACCGTTGGTGCAGCGGTACATCGTTTGTGCGAACGCTGCCGGCGCGCTTGCCAGCACCGCGGCCGCCACCGCGCAACGCATCGCTGCGTTTCGAACCTTCATAGCCGCCCCTGTCATTTGGCTGCGGATCTTATCGGTCGGCCTGCGCTGGCGGCCACCCCCGGGTGGGGGTGACGAGCACAAGTTGGCGTGGCGCGTCGTGTTGCGCCTTAAGGCGCCGGTGAGGCGAGGGGCTTGCCCTTCTCGACCACATACACGCCGACCAGCTTGGTTGCTGTGCTGCCGTCGTTGTGGGCGTCGTGCACGACCCCTGCCGGGATCACGAACGACTCGCCCGCCTTGACGACGCGTGGCGGCTGGCCGTCGATCAACAGCGTGGCTTCGCCTTCGAGCACATAACTGATCTCGTCGCCGGGGTGGGTGTGGCGCCCGGCCTTGGCACCGGGTGCGACTTCGACGCGCGCGACCACCGCTTCACGGCCGGGCACCGACACGTCGGCTCTACCGACCAGGGTGCGGGTGAGGCCGCTGGCCTGGGCCATCAGCGCGCCGGCGGCGCCGAGCGCGGCGACGGCGAGTACCGAGCTGATGGCGAACTTGAATCGGGTCATGGGCGGCTCCTGAAGGGTGTTTGCGGGATGATCAGCATGGAGCGCGCGCCACGTTTTTGCAATCGGGTCTCGCGCGCTCCTCAGGCGCGGCGTAGCGTGCTGATCAACACCAGCGTCAGCACGCCATCGATCGCGACGAACAGCGCCAGGCTCCAGAAGTCGTAAGGCACACCGAGCAGGTTCACGGCCGCATCGGCGCAGCTGGCGCGCGGCGAGAACACGTCAGGCAGCAGGCTGTCGAGCTGCAGAAAACCGCTGACTATTCTGTCGGCGAGCGTCAGGTTGCAGGAGGCCGATGCCGCCGCCTGGAAGTGCTGCCACAACGCGGCCGCGATGCCCGAAGCGGCGAGCAACAAGGCCAGCGCCGTCGAGATCAACCGGCCGACGCGGCTGCGCCACAGCAGCCCCAGCCCGCAGGCCAGCGAGATGGCGAGAAAGATCACGCGCTGCAACACGCACCAGGGGCAGGGCTGCATGTCGAACACATGCTGCGAGACGAGGGCGGCGGCCACTGCGCCGATGCATGCGAGCGCAGTGCCCGCGAGCAGGGCGGTGGTGTGGTCGCGGTTAGAGCGGGTGACGGCCACGCTCAAGCCACCTGCACGATCATCTCGATCTCGACACAGGCGCCCATCGGGATCTGCGCCACCCCGAACGCACTGCGTGCATGCGCGCCACGCTCGCCGAAGATCTCGCCCAGCAGCTCCGAGCAGCCGTTGGTCACGAGGTGCTGTTCGGTGTAGTCGGGCGTGCTGTTCACCAGGCTCATCAGCTTGACGATGCGCTCGACCTTGTTCAGGTCACCGACCGCCGCGTGCAGTGTGCCGAGCAGGTCGATGCAGATCGCGCGCGCGGCGACTTTGCCGATAGCGGTGTCGGTGTCTCGGCCGAGCTGGCCGACCCAGGGTTTGCCGTCGCGCTTGGCGATGTGTCCCGAAATGAAGATCAGGTTGCCGCTGCGCACGAAGGGCACGTAGGCAGCCGCGGGAATGGCCAGCGGGGGCAGCGTGATGCCACGTTCGGTGAGCCGGTCGTAGATGGAGCTGGCAGCGTTGGACATGGGTTTGTGGGGGTCGATTCAGAAGCCGCAAATCCTACACTGCAGCGATGGGGAGAACAGCAAACACCGGCTGGCGTCTGGCCGGTGCGGCGCTGGCGTGGCTGGCCGGCGTGGCGCTGCAGTTGCAGCAACGCGCGTTGTGGGATGTGGGCTTGTCGATCGCGGCGGTGGGTGTCGGCGTGCTCGGTTTGTGCGTGGCGCTGCGCTGGCGCCGGGCGCTGCTGGCGAGCTTGCTCGGCGCCGCCTTGCTCGGCTTCGGCAGCGCCGGCTGGCGGGCTTCGCTGCGGTTGGCCGAAATACTGCCGGCCGCGCTCGAAGGGCGCGACGTTCAAGTCATCGGCACCGTCGCCAGCCTGCCGCAGCGCAGTGCGTCGGGGCTGCGTTTTCGTTTCGACGTGGACTCGGCGCAGATGGATGGCCAGCCGGTAACCGTGCCATCGCTGCTCGCGCTCGGCTGGTACAGCGGCTGGCACGAAGACGCGGCGCTGACACAGCCGCAAACCGAGCTGCGTGCCGGCCAGCGCTGGGCGTTCACGCTGCGCCTGCGCCAGCCGCATGGCAACCTGAACCCGCACGGTTTCGACTACGAGTTGCTGCTGTTCGAGCAGGGCGTGCGCGCCACCGGCTACGTGCGCGACGCGCCTGCGCCGGTGCTGCTGCAACGCGCGGCCGGCTACCCGGTCGAGCGCCTGCGCCAGCGTGTGCGCGACGCCATCGAGGCCAGCGTGCCCGACCGCCGCGCCGCCGGCGTGCTGGCCGCGCTGGCGGTCGGCGACCAGGGTGCGATCGAGCGCGACGACTGGGACCTGTACCGCAACACCGGCATCGCCCACCTCGTCTCGATCAGCGGTTTGCACATCACGATGTTCGCCTGGCTTTCGGGCCTGGCCGTGGCGGCCGCCTGGCGCCGCAGCACGCGCCTGATGTTGTGGCTGGCGGCGCCGCACGCCGCGCGCTGGGGCGGCCTGGTGATGGCCACCGCCTACGCGTTTTTCTCGGGCTGGGGCGTGCCTTCGCAACGCACGGTCTGGATGCTCGCGACCGTGACGCTGCTGCAGACCTTCGGCCTGCGCTGGCCGTGGGCGCTGGTGCTGCTCGCGGCGGCGGTGGTCGTGACGGCCTTCGACCCCTGGGCGCTGCTGCAAGCCGGGTTCTGGTTGTCGTTCATGGCGGTCGGTTTGTTGATGGCTTCGTCGCCATCGCAGGCGGATCGTGACGCGGCCGCACCCGACCCGGCCACCGGCTGGCGAAGCTGGCCACGGCGGCTGTTCGCCACCACGCGCGATGCCTTGCGCACGCAGCTGATCGCGACCATCGGCCTCACGCCCTTGACGCTGGTGTTCTTTCAACAGGTGTCGCTGGTCGGCTTCGCGGCGAACCTGATCGCGATTCCGCTCGTCACGCTGGTGATCACGCCGCTGGCCTTGCTGGGCGTGGCGCTGGTGCCGCTGTGGAGCGTCGGCGCGTGGGTGGTGCAGCAGCTCAACGGCTGGCTCGGCCTGCTCGGGAGCCTGCCGGGTGCGGTGTGGTCGGTGCCGGTGGCGCCGTGGTGGGCACAACTCGCCGGATTGTTCGCTGCAGCCCTGCTGGTGTTGCCGCTGCCGTGGCGTGCGCGGGTGATGGCCCTGCCGTTCGCGCTGCCCTTGATGCTGCCGCCGCATGCGCTGCCGGAACCCGGCCGCTTCGACCTGTTGGCGCTCGACGTGGGCCAGGGCACCTCGGTGCTGGTGCGCACCCGCGAGCACCTGCTGCTGTTCGACGCCGGCCCGCAGTATTCGCGCGAGAGCGACGCCGGCCAGCGGGTGCTGCTGCCATTGCTGCGCGCGCGCGGCGAGGCCCGCATCGACAAGCTCGTGCTCAGCCACCGCGACCTCGACCACGTGGGCGGCGCCAGCGCGCTGTTGAAGGCGATGCCGGTCGACGACCTGCTCAGCTCGCTCGAACCGGGGCACCCGTTGCTGGCGGCGGCCAAACACAGCACGCGCTGCAGCGCGGGCCAGTCGTGGGTGTGGGACGGTGTGCGCTTCGATGTGCTGCGCCCGCTCGAGGCCGACTACGAGCGCGGACTCAAGTCGAACGCGATGTCTTGCGTGCTGCGCATCAGCGAAGCCCGCCACGGCGGCCGCAGCGCCTTGCTGACCGGCGACATCGAACGCGAGCAAGAGGCCGCGCTGGTGGCAGGGCAGCGCGAGGCGCTGCGCAGCGACGTGCTGATCGTGCCCCACCACGGCAGCCGCACCTCGTCGACCGGGGCTTTCCTCGATGCCGTGCGGCCTGCCACCGCCGTGTTCCAGGCCGGCTACCGCAACCGCTTCGGCCACCCGGCGCCCGACGTGCTGCAGCGCTACCGCGACCGTGGCATCGCGCTTCAAGCCAGCCCCGCCTGCGGCGCCTGGCGCTGGGAATCCGCGGGCTCGGCCGAGGGTGTGTGCCAGCGTGACTCGGCACTGCGCTACTGGCACCATCGCCCGGCGTGGTAACTTGCTGCAACGCCCGAATCGGCACGGGTCGTGGCCTGGAATTTGCTAACCTGCACCCGAGGAGACGTGCCCATGAGACCCAGTTTCGACGAAATGCATGCCAGCGCCGGTGCCGTGCGCGAGCACTACCAAGGCTACGAGCGCTGGTTGGCCGAGCAGCCGAGCGACGTGATGCTGTCGCGCCGTGAAGAGGCTGAAATGATCTTTCGTCGCGTCGGCATCACCTTCGCGGTGTACGGCGCCAAAGACGAAGACGGCCACGGCAACGAGCGCCTGATCCCGTTCGACCTGATTCCGCGCGTGATTCCCGCGCACGAATGGCGCGAGATGGAAAAAGGCCTCGCGCAACGGGTGACCGCCTTGAACCGGTTCATCCACGATGTCTATCACGGGCAGGAGATCATCAAGGCCGG
>JANYFX010000241.1 GCA_025359585.1 Rhizobacter sp.
TCGCCCCCGAGGCGCCGGTGCCCGGCTTCGGCCGCGCGCGGGATATGCTCCTACGCGTGGCCGGCCAGCGGGCCGATAAGCTGCCACTATGAACTCTATCCCGGTCTCGCTGCAAACCGTGCTGCTGCTGGCGGCGTCGAACGTTTTCATGACCTTCGCGTGGTACGGCCACCTGAAGAACCTGGCCGACAAGCCCTGGTACTACGCGGCCATCATCAGCTGGGGCATCGCGTTGTTCGAGTACCTGCTGCAGGTGCCGGGCAACCGCATCGGCTACGCCGGCGGCATCACGCTGGCGCAGCTCAAGATCACGCAGGAAGTGATCACGCTCGCGGTGTTCGTGCCGTTCGCGATGGTCTACATGGACCAGCCCTTCAAGCTCGACTTCGTGTGGGCCGGCCTGTGCATGGTCGGTGCCGTGTACTTCATCTTTCGCAGTTGATGAACGCCGGCCTGCAGCGCTTTCGACACATCGCGATCGAAGGCCCGATCGGCGCGGGCAAGAGCTCTCTCGCGCGCAAGCTCGCGGCCCACCTGGGTGCCGATCTGCTGCTGGAGCAGGCCGATGAGAACCCGTTTCTCGGCCGCTTCTACGCCGACATGCCCGGCTATGCGTTCCAGACCCAGCTCCATTTCCTGTTTCAGCGTGTCAAGCAGATGCAGGGCATCGCGCAGCCCGGCATGTTCGCCGGTGCGCTGGTCAGCGACTTTCTTTTCGCGAAGGACGCGCTCTTCGCGCGTTTGAACCTGAGCGACGACGAGTACCGTCTCTACAGCCAGATGCATGCGCAGATGGCGGGGCAGCTCAGTGAGCCCGACCTCGTGGTCTGGCTGCAGGCCACGCCGGCCACGCTGCTGCAGCGGATCAATCGGCGTGGAATCGGCATGGAGCAGGGCATCTCGGCCGACTATCTGCAGCGCCTGTGCGACGCCTACGTGAGCTACTTTCGTTCGTACGTCGGCGCGCCGGTGTTCGTCATCGGCACCGAAGACTTCAACCCTGTGGACAGCAAGGCCGACTTCCATGAGTTGCTGGTGCGGCTCGCCGGGTTCCGCGGCCCGCGCGAGTACTTTCATTCGGCGGGCGACGCGCCGTTCGCCTGAACGAGGCGCCGAGGCCCGCGCCCCGGCAAGTACACTCCCGCCGAGTCAAATTGATGTCGGTTCGATGACATCCTCCTGGAGAGAGACATGCTGTTCGGCAAGCTGCTGCCCCGCGAAGGCAATTTTTTCGAGCTGTTCAACCAGCATGGAAACTACATCGTCGAAGGCGCGCGCGCTTTCATCCTGCTGATCCAGAACTACGCCGACCTGCAGCTGCGCGAAAAATACGCGGCCGAAGTCGACCGCGCCGAGAAGCAGGCCGACCGCATCACCGCCGAAGTGAACCGGCTCTTGCACAAGACCTTCATCACGCCGATCGACCGCGAGCAGATCCACGGCCTGATCAACGCGATGGACGACATCCTCGACCTGCTGCAAGACGCCACCGAAACCATGTCGCTCTACGACGTGCGGGCGATGACCGAAGACGTGCTGCGCCTCGGCGACCTGAGCGCCAAATGCTGCGAACGCGTGCAGCACGCCGTGTCGCTGCTGCCCAAGATCAGCCAGCCGGCCACGGCCGAAGCAGCGATCAAGACTTGCGAAGAGATCGACAAGCTCGAGTCCGACGCCGACCGCGTGATGCGCTCGGCGATGTCGAAACTGTTCCGCGAAGAAACCGATGTGCGCGAGCTGATCAAGCTCAAGGCGATCTACGAATTGCTGGAGTCGATCTCCGACCGTTGCGAGGACGTGGCGAACCTGATCGAGGGCGTGGTCCTCGAAAATTCCTGAACTGACGCTTCGCTTCCATGGGTTCCGTACAGACCGCCTTCTGGGTCGTCGCGCTGCTGGTCGTATTGGCCATCGCGTTCGACTTCATGAACGGCTTCCACGACGCGGCGAACGCGATTGCGACCGTGGTTTCCACCGGCGTGCTCAAGCCGCAGCAGGCGATCATCTTCGCGGCCTTCTTCAACGTGCTGGCGATCGCGGTGTTCCACCTGAACGTGGCGGCCACGGTCGGCAAGGGCATCGTTCTGCCGGGCGTGGTCGATCACCACGTCGTGTTCGGCGCGCTGATCGGTGCGATCTTCTGGAACATCGTGACCTGGTGGTACGGCATCCCGTCGAGTTCGTCGCACGCGCTGATCGGCGGCATCGTCGGTGCGGTGATCGCCAAGGCCGGTGCGGGTTCGCTGATCGCTGCCGGGGTGTGGAAGACGGTGCTCTTCATCTTCGTGTCGCCGCTGCTCGGCTTTCTGCTCGGCTCCTTGCTGATGGTGCTGGTGGCGCACCTGTGCCGACGTTCTTCTCCGCTGCGGGTGGACAACCTCTTTCGGCGCCTGCAACTCGTCTCCGCCGGCCTGTACAGCCTGGGCCACGGGGGCAACGACGCGCAAAAAACCATCGGCATCATCTGGATGCTGCTGATCGCCACCCACTACACCGCCGCCACCGACACGATGCCACCGAGCTGGGTGATCTGGTGCTGCTACATCGCCATC
>JANYFX010000242.1 GCA_025359585.1 Rhizobacter sp.
CCGGCACAGACGGCGTTGCGCGAGGCGACAGCAAGCCATCGATATGCCGGCATGCAGATCTCGCCCGAGCAGGGCCAGTTCATGGCCTTGCTGGCGCGCCTGACCGGCGCGCGGCGCGCGATCGAGATCGGCGTGTTCACCGGTTACAGCGCGCTCGCGGTGGCGCTGGCCTTGCCCGACGACGGTTACCTGCTGGCCTGCGACATCAGCGACGAGTACACACGGGTCGGCCGGCCGTTCTGGGCCGAGGCGGGTGTGGCGCACAAGATCGACCTGCGCCTGGCCTCTGCGCTTGCCACGCTCGACGCACAACTGGCCGAGGGCCACGCCGCGAGTTTCGACTTCGCGTTCATCGACGCCGACAAGACCGGCTACGACGCGTACTACGAACGTTGCCTGAGGCTGCTGCGCACCGGCGGCCTGATCGCGATCGACAACGTGTTGTGGGGCGGCGCTGTCGCCCGCGCGGCCGACAGCGACGACACGCGCGCGCTGCAGGCACTCAACGACAAGCTGCACCACGACGAACGTGTCGACCTGTCGCTGCTGCCGATCGGCGACGGCCTGACGCTGGCGCGCAAACGCTAGCGCCGGGGCCACGCCGATCAGTGTTTCTGGTATTGCGTCGAGCCGAACAAGACTTCACGCGCCTTGTCGTCGTGCAGCGGCTTGCGCAGCGTTGCCAGCACCTCCACGCCGCGCTTGACCGCCGGCCGCGCCGCGATCTCGTCGAACCAGCCCTTCAGGTGCGGGTAGTCGTTCCAGTCGATGCCCTGGTTCTTCCACGAGCGCAGCCACGGGAAGATCGCGATGTCGGCGATGGTGTAGGCCGGCCCCGCGATGTATTTGCTGTTGGCGAGGCGCTTGTTCATCACGCCGTACAGGCGTTTGGCCTCGTTGCTGTAGCGGTTCACCGCGTACTCGATCTTCTCGGGCGCGTAGATGCGGAAGTGGTGGGCCTGGCCAAGCATCGGGCCGACGCCGCCCATCTGGAACATCAGCCATTCGAGCGTCTTGTACTTGCCGCGCGTATCGTTCGGCAGGAACTTGCCGGTCTTGCCGGCGAGGTACAGCAGGATCGCACCCGACTCGAACAGCGACATCGGCTGGCCGTCGGGGCCGTTCGGGTCGGTGATCGCCGGGATCTTGTTGTTCGGGCTGATGGCCAGAAAGTCGGGCTTGAACTGGTCGCCCGCGCCGATGTCGACCGCATGAGCGCGGTAGGGCAGGCCGCACTCCTCCAGCATGATGTGAACCTTGTGCCCGTTCGGTGTGGCCCACGAATACACTTCGATGATGTCGTTGCTCATGCTGCCTTCCTTCCAGTGCACGGTGTGTGCGCTCGGCAACCACTCTAGTTGATTGGGCGCGGGCATGCTCGGCTCCTTCAAGCGTCTGTTCACCCGGCATGGGGCGGAACACGACTTCACCGAGGTGGTGGAGTGGGCGCGCCGCAGCGGCCACGCGTTCAAGCGGGTGCGTGGCGAAGACGGCTTCGTGATCGACGGTGCGCTCGAAGGCATGCCCTGGCGTCTCGAGTGGGGCCCGCCGCAGCGTGACTACATCGGCGGCCACGAACTGCGCCTGCGCATGGAGCTCGCGCTGCCGCACGAGATGCAGATGCTGGTGCTGTCGCGCACGCTGATGGAAGTGCTGGAGCGCGCCACCTACGAGCAATTCACCGACAGCATGCAGACGCAGATCGGCACGGCCCAGACGCCCGAAGAAATGCGCTGGCTCGTGATGTTTCCGAAGGTCGATCTGGCGGCACTGAAAAGCCACCGCGTGCGTTTCGGTGCGGTGGCCAGCGTGCCGGCCGCCGGCCTGGCGTGGATCGAAGGGCCGCTGGCCGAGGCGCTGGTGCGTGCCGCCGACCGGCTGCTGCGCTACGACCCGCCGTTCGTGTTGATGACCTTGCGCAGCCGTGCCTACCTGCGCATGCTGATGGACACACCCGATCCGGCAGAGATCAGCGCCGCACTCGGTGTGTTCGAGACGGCGGTGACACAGGCGCTCGCCGCAGCCACTGGTTTCGATGGCCCGGGCGGGCAGTGGCACTCGACCTCGTCGACGGCCTGGCAGAGCCTGCACTCCGAAGAACTGCAGGACCCGGACAAGCCGGAATAAGCGCGCCGACTAGGCGTACTTGCCGAGTTCGAGCTTGGCGATCGCGTTGCGGTGGACTTCGTCCGGGCCGTCGGCAAAACGCAGCGTGCGGGCACCGGCGTAGAAGCCGGCCAGCGGAAAGTCTTCGCAGACACCACCGCCGCCGTGCGCCTGCATGGCCCAGTCGATCACCTGCAGCGCCATGCTCGGCGCCACCACCTTGATCATCGCGATCTCGGCCTTGGCGGTCTTGTTGCCGGCCACGTCCATGATCCAGGCCGCCTTCAGCGTCAGCAGGCGCGCCATGTCGATGCGGCAGCGTGCTTCGGCGATGCGCTCGCGCGTCACGCCTTGTTCTGCCACGCTGCGGCCGAAGGCCACGCGCGACGAAGCACGTTTGCACATCAGCTCCAGCGAACGCTCGGCCAGGCCGATCAAACGCATGCAATGGTGAATGCGCCCTGGCCCGAGGCGGCCTTGCGCGATCTCGAAGCCGCGGCCTTCACCCAGAAGGATGTTGCTGGCCGGCACACGCACGTTGTCGAAGGTGATTTCCATGTGACCGTGCGGCGCGTCGTCGTAGCCGAACACCGACAGCGGACGCAGCACCTTGATGCCCTTGGTGTCGGCCGGCACGAGGATCATCGACTGCTGCGAATGGCGCGGCGCTTCCGGGTCGGTCTTGCCCATGAAGATGTAGATCTGGCAGCGCGGGTCGCCGGCGCCGCTGATCCACCACTTGCGGCCGTTGATGACGTAGTCGTCGCCGTCCCGTGCGATGCTCGACGCGATGTTCGTCGCGTCGGATGAGGCCACGGCCGGTTCCGTCATCGCAAACGCGCTGCGGATCTTGCCGTCGAGCAGCGGCTCGAGCCACTGCTTCTTGTGCTCGGCCTTGCCGTAGCGCTCGATCGTTTCCATGTTGCCGGTGTCGGGCGCCGAGCAGTTGAAGACTTCGCTCGACCAGGGCACGCGCCCCATGATCTCGGCCAGCGGCGCGTAGTCGCTGTTCGACAGGCCGAAGTCGCGGCCGTTGTGGGCCGCGCCTTCGCCACCGGCGGTGGGCGGCAGGAACAGGTTCCACAGGCCGATCGCGCGCGCTTTCGGCTTCAGCTCTTCGATGGTCTTGAGCGGCGTCCAGCGTTTGCCGGCGGCGGTGTTGGCGGCGATCTCGGCTTCGTATTTCGGCTCGGCCGGGTAGATGTGCTCGTCCATGAACCGCAGCAGCTTGGCTTGCAGGTCGAGGGTGCGGGGGGAATAGCTGAAGTCCATGGTGTTGTCTCCTTCGTCAATCGTTCGGGGCAATCAGGATTGCTGCGCGATGCGCCAGCCCATTTCGGCCAGCGGTCGTGCGCCGGCCCCAGCTTGACGTGCTTGCGCGCTCGACGCTGTCCCCATCTCGACACGTTTTGCAATTCCTTGCAGGATGCCGGCGAGGCGGAACATGTTGTAGGCGAGGTAGAAGTTCCAGTCGGCCATCACGGCGTGCGGGTCGGGGCGGCCGGTGCGTTCGCAGTAGCGACGCACGTAGCTCTTCTCATCCGGGATGCCGAGTGCGACCAGGTCGAGGCCACCCACCCCGCGGAACTGACCCGGTTCGATGTGCCACGACATGCAGTGGTAGCTGAAGTCGGCCAGCGGGTGGCCGGTGGTCGACAGCTCCCAGTCGAGCACCGCGATCACACGCGGTTCGGTGGCGTGGAACATCAGGTTGTCGAGCCGGTAGTCGCCGTGCACAACCGAGATCTGGCCTTCGTCGCGGGCGCTGGCCGGAATGTTCGCTGGCAGCCATTCCATCAGCTTGTCCATCGCTTCGATGGGCTCGGTGATCGAGGCGAGGTACTGCTTGGTCCAGCGGCCGATCGAGCGCTCGAAATAGTTGCCGGGCTTGCCATAGCTCGCAAGGCCCGCCTTGTTCACGTCGACGTTGTGCAGCGCGGCGATCACGCGGTTCATCTCGTCGTAGTAGGCGGCGCGGTCGGGTTTGGCGATGTCGGGCAGCGACTGGTCCCAGAACACACGGCCCTGCATGAACTCCATGACGTAGAAGGCGCGGCCGATCACGCTTTCGTCTTCGCACAGCAGGTGCATCTTCGGCACCGGCACGTCGCTGCCGTGCAGCGCGCTCATCACCGTGAACTCGCGCTCGACCGCGTGTGCCGAAGGCAGCAGCTTGGCGGCCGGGCCGGGCTTGGAGCGCATCACGTACGAGCGCTGCGGTGTGATCAGCTTGTAGGTCGGGTTCGACTGTCCGCCCTTGAACTGCTCGACCGTCAGCGGGCCTTTGAAGCCTTCGAGCCGGGTTTGCAGGTAAGCCTGCAGTGCGGTGGTGTCGAACTGGTGCGATTCGGCGACGGGCTTGGTTCCGGCGTTGGCTTCCATGTCATCAACCTCGAGGTGGATTCATCACTTGCTGGAAATCGCCAGCAGCTTCTCTTTCGACAGCACCACCAGCCGCGTCGGCTCGATGCGCACCGCGCCATCGCGTTCGAAGCCCTTCAACTCCTGGTTCACCCGCTGGCGCGAGGCACCGAGCAGCTGCGCCAAGTCTTCCTGGGCGAGTTGCAGGCCGATGCGGATTTCTTCGCCCTCGTTGATGCCGTAGCTGCGCGCCAGCAGCAGGATCTGCTTGGCCAGGCGCGAGGCGAGCGGGCGGGTGTTCAGGTCTTCGACCGCATCGAACATCAGCCTCAGACGCCGGCAATTGAGCCGCAGCAGCGCTTCGTACAACTCGGTGTGCTGTGCCAGCAGCTCCTTGAAATCGGCCTTGCGAACGACCAGCAGCGTGGTCTCGCCATGCGCGTTGGAATCGTGGGTGCGCGGCAGGCCGTCGAACAGCGAGATGTCGCCGAACCAGGTGCCGGGCTCCACGTAGGTGAGCGTGATCTGCTTGCCCGAGAGCGAGACCGAGCTGACCCGCACCGCGCCCTTGGCAACACCGCACCACTCGTCGGCCGGCGCACCGCGGGCCGACATCATGGCCCCGTCTTTCAACCGGCGCACCACCGAGCGTGACAGGATGGCGTTGCGCAGGGGTTGAGAAAGTCGTGAAAACCAAGAGCCCGAATCAATGTTGGATTGTTCGGGAATTGTAAGAACGGGGGTGGTCATGTTCAGTCGCTGATGTGACAGCATGATGCTGCTCCGCTAACCTATTGTCCATGACATGCGACAGCCGATCGCAGCCATGAGCACGCACTTGTCAACGCACCCGAAGGAGACCCCCATGAACGCCGCCGCAGCACTGAAGATTCCGAGCCTCAAGAACGAAGTCAGCGCCGAGGAATGGCAGACGCGCGTCAATCTCGCGGCCGCCTATCGGCTCGTCGCCATGTTCAAGTGGGACGACCTGGTGTTCACCCACATCAGCGCCCGCGTTCCTGGCAGTCACGACTCGTTCCTGATCAACCCGTATGGCCTGATGTTCGAAGAGATCACCGCGTCGAGCCTGATCAAGATCGACGCACAGGGCAACAAGCTCGACCACTCGCCGTACGACGTCAACCCGGCCGGCTTCACGATCCACAGCGCGATCCATTCGTCGCGCCACGACGCGCAGTGCGTGATGCACACGCACACGCTCAACGGCATCGCGGTGTCGGCGCAGAAGGCCGGCGTGCTGCCGATCTCGCAGCAGTCGATCTTCGTGCTGTCGAGCCTGAGTTACCACGACTACGAAGGCGTGGCCTTGCGCGACGACGAGAAGCCGCGGCTGGTCGCCGACCTCGGCGTCGACAACAACTACCTGATGCTGCGCAACCACGGCCTGCTCACACTCGGGCGCACGATCCCCGATGCGTTCCTGGCGATGTACCTGTTCGAGACGGTGTGCACGATCCAGGTCCGCGCGATGGCCGGTGGCACTGAACTGACGCAGGTTGATCCGCGCATCATCGCCGGCGCCGCCGAGCAGGCCCGCGTGGGCACGCGCGGCGTCGGCGGCGGTGCGCTCACCTGGCCGGGCCTGCTGCGCCGGCTCGACCGCAGCGACGCCAGCTACGCGAGCTGATCGGCTTCAGCGGAAGTTCGGCGGGCGTTTGGCCATGAAGGCCTGCAGGCCTTCGCCGGCGTTGGCGTGGAACAGGTTGTTGATGAAGTGATCGCGCTCGGCGCCGAGTTGCGCCGTCAGCGTTTGTGTGCCGGCCTGCTGCACCAGTTCCTTGGCGCTGGCAATGGCGTTGGGTGCCATGTCGGCGAGCCGCTGCGCGACACGCAAGGCTTCGCTGAACGCCTGCGCGCTGCCCGCGAGCCAGCCGATGAGGCCCCAGCCCTGCAGCTGCTGCGCGGTGACCGGATCGCCTAGCCAGACCAGCTTTTGCACCAGCGCGCGAGGCAGGGCTTGCGCAAGGCTCCAGGTCGCGCCGCCGTCGGGTGACAAACCGATGCGGCCGTAGGAAAGAATGAAGCGCGCGTCGTCGGCCGCAACGATCAGGTCACAGGCCAGTGCGAGCGAAAAACCGGCGCCGGCCGCCGCGCCCTCGACGCACGCGATCACCGGTTTCGGGCAGGCACGCAGGGCTTCGACGAACTGGTGCAAGTGGTCGAGCATCTGGCGCTGCGCGTCGGGGCCGGACTGGCGCCGCTCCATCAGGCCCTGCAGGTTGCCACCCGCGCAAAAATGAGCGCCGTCACCGCGCAGGATCACGGCGCGCAGGGTTTCGTCGGCTTCGGCCACGCCGAGTGCTTCGATGCCGGCAGCGATCACCTGCTGCGACAGCGTGTTGCGGGTGCTCGGGTCGCTGATCGTCAGCACCAGCACAGCGCCATGGCGCTCGGTCAGCAGTTCTGAGGGCATGGTCGGCCTTGTGCGAGGGGTGCGGGCGGCGCTGCGAGGGAAGCCGCTGTCGCGGCGCATCGCCCTGTCGCTGGAATTGTGTCACGCGGGCATCGGCGCCGGGCGTAGCGGCCCGGGGAGGGCGGGTCTTCATGCTAGAGTCCCTTGGTAACATTTCAAGCCCATTTCATTGCCCTGCATGCGAGCTCATTCGACCGTTTTTTCCATCTGCCTTGCCGCTGCGCTTTGCATTGCAGCGGCGCCGGCGGAGGCTCTGGGTTTCGGTCGCATCGGCAACACCACGCAGCTCGGGCAGACGCTGAACTTCGCGGCGGCGATTCGCCTCGACAACGATGAAACTTTGTCGCGCGAATGTGTCGCTGCCGAGGTTTTCGTCGGCGACAGCAAGTTGCAGCCGGGGCAGGTTCGGGTGACCCTCGAAACCGCTGGAGCCGCGAACGAGCGCCTGGTTCGCATCACCACGACCGCGATCATCGACGAGCCGGTCGTGACCGTGAGCGTCTCGGTCGGTTGCACCTCGAAGGTCACGCGCAAGTTCGTCGCCTTCATCGACCCGCCGCTGATCAACGCGCCGCAAACGGCGCCGGCCGACGCCTCGATGATGGTGCCGCAGCGCGCCGACTCCCAAGTGGCGCCGCTGGTGGGCATTGTCGAAGGAGAACAGGCGCCGGCCGCCGTGATCTCGCGCGCCCCGGCACGTGCAACGCGGCCAGAGCGAACCCGGCGCGAAGAAAACGCGGTGCGCAGCACGCCGCGCAGTCGGCCGGTGGTGATCGCACGCGCGGCAGGTGATGCGGCAAGCGCCCCCACCGCAACAAAGCCCGCTGCAGCGAAAAAGCCGGCCGCGAAAACCCGCAACGCGCAGGCACCGCGCCCGGCCGCCTCCGGCCCGCGGCTCGAACTCGAAGCCGCGCCGGCCGTCGTGGCGCGCGCTGCTTCGGCGCCGCCAGCGCCCGAAGTGCCGGTGCTCGCGGCTGCGGCCAGCGCGGCTGCGTCGGCGCCGCCGCTCGACGATGCCAGCGTTTTGCTGGCCCGGGAGCGCGAGCGGATCCGTCTGCTCGAAGAAGGCCTGGCCCGTTTGCGCAGCGATTCGCAGGCCACCCAGCAAGCCCTCACGAGCCTGCAGGCGCGCCTGCAGGCGGCCGAGTCGGAGCGCTATGCGAACCCGCTCGTGTACACGCTGGCCTGGTTGTCGGCGTTGCTCGCGTTGGCGGTGGGTGCGCTGTGGTGGCGCCAGTCGCGCGCGCGTGGTGCTGCGCAATGGTGGGCGCCGCCGGTGGCCAAGGCGCCGGCCGCCGCGCCGCGCACCGACCGCTCCAAGTCGCTGGAATTCGAGACCGCTACGCCGACAACCATGTCGGGCGTGGCCCCGGCCTACGAAGTGTCGATGCTCGACGCGGGCGAGATCTCGATGCCCACGCCCGACCTGCCGATGACGATCCCGGCGGCCGCCGCGCTTCGCCCTGCGCCGGCGGTGGCCGAGCCGGCGCGTGAGCTCTCGGTCGAAGAACTGATCGACCTCGAACAGCAGGCCGAGTTTTTCGTGGTGCTCGGGCAGGACGAAGCCGCCATCGAGCTCTTGATGAGCCATGTGCGCAACGACGGTGGCATCAGCCCGCTGCCCTACCTGAAGCTGCTCGAAATCTACAAGCGCCGCGGTGAGGCCGATGCCTACGAGCGCATTCGCGACCGCTTCAACCGGCGCTTCAATGCCTACGCGCCCGACTGGGCTTACGACCTGCAACTAGGGCTGTCGCTCGAGGCCTACCCTGAGACCGTGCTTCGGCTCCAGGAGCTCTGGGTATCGCCGGCAAAGGCGATGGAAACGCTCGCGGCCGCGCTGTTCCGGCGCGATGTGTCTGACCAGACCTACGACCTGCCCGCTTATCGCGAACTGCTGTTCCTCTACGCCATTGCGCGAGATTTTCAGGAGCATGGCCTGGCCGACATCGGCCGCGACGTGGACCTGCTGCTGCCGATGCACGACGATCTGCCGGCCGAGCCGATCGCAGAACTGGTTCGAAGCACCGGCTTCCAGAACAGCGCCCTGATGACACAGCCGCTCGACCTCGACGTGTCGATGGTGCGCGGCGAAAGCGACGACGCGAAAGCCGAGGAAGCGCCGGGGCTGGCGCGTCGTGCCCACGAGAGGACCGCGGACTCGAACCTGATCGACTTCGATCTCGATCTCGATCTCGACCCGCAAAAGCCCGAAGCACCGGACGGGCACTGACTCCTTCAGCGGCGGCTACAGCCGGGCCAGCCGCTCGAGCGCGAGATTCAGCGTTTGATCTTTCTTCGCGAAGCAGAACCGGGCGAGGCGCTGCTCGAAGCCGCTCTGGTAGAACGCAGAAACGGGAATGGCCGCCACACCGGCTTCAGCTGTGAGCCAGCGGCAGAAAGCCTCTTCGGTCTGGTCGCTGATGGCGGAATAGTCGACGCACTGGAAGTAGCTGCCCGCGCTGGGCAGCAGCTTGAAGCGCGTTTGCGCGAGGCCGCTGCGAAACAGGTCGCGCTTGCGCTGATAGAACGCGGGCAGATCGAGGTGGCGTGAGGCATCGGCCATGAAGCTGGCCAGGCCATATTGCATCGGCGTGTTGACGGTGAACACGTTGAACTGGTGCACCTTGCGGAACTCGGCCATCAGTGCGGCCGGTGCGGCGGCATAGCCCACTTTCCAGCCGGTCACGTGATAGGTCTTGCCGAAGCTCGAGACCACGACGCTGCGCTGCGCCAGCTCGGGGAAACGCGCCACGCTCTGGTGCAGCGCGCCGTCGAACACCATGTGCTCGTAGACCTCGTCGGCGATCACCACGATGTCGGTCCCGCGCAGCAGCTCGTTCAGGCTCTGCATGTGGGCCGCCGACCAGACCGTGGCGCTCGGGTTGTGCGGTGTGTTGACGATGATGGCGCGGGTGCGCGGCGTGATGGCGGCCTTGATCAGCGCGAAGTCGGGTGCAAACGTGCCCGGAGTCAGCGGCACATGCACCGCCACGCCGCCGGCCAGTTCGATGTTGGGCTCGTAGCTGTCGTAACACGGGTCGAGCACGATCACTTCGTCGCCAGGGTGCACGAGGGCCAGGATCGCCGTGATGATCGCCTGCGTGGCACCGGCTGTCACGGTGATCTCGGTGCCCGGGTCGTAGGCGTGTCCGTAGAGCGCGGCCACTTTCGCGGCGATGGCCTCGCGGAACACGGCCACACCGGCCATCGGCGGGTACTGGTTGAGGCCGCTGCGCATCGCCGCATTCACGGCATCGAGCAGTTCGGGCGCGCAGTCGAAATCGGGGAAGCCCTGGCCGAGATTGACGGCGTTGTGCTGCTGCGCCAATGCCGACATCACCGTGAAGATGGTCGTGCCCACGCGCGGCAGGCGGCTGGTGACGGCAGGGGTGTGGAAGGTCGTGTTCATGCGGGGCGTGGGCTGCGGGTTCAAAGCTGGTAGTCGTGCGCGTCGCCGTTCATCGCCTTGGCGATGAGGGCGCGGCTCAGGCGGTCGGACATCATCTCGGCGAAAGCGTAGACGAAGTTGCGCAGGTAGGCGCCGCGCTTGAAGGCGATGCGTGTCACGTTCTGGCCGAACAGGTGGCCGACCGGGCGCGACACCAGGTCGCCGCTTGGCGGGTCGTCGCGCACCGCGAGTTCGGAGACGATGCCGACGCCGAGGCCGATGCGCACATAGGTCTTGATCACGTCGGCGTCGATCGCCTCGAGCACGATGTCGGGCTTGAGGCTGCGCGCCGCGAAGGCCGCATCGACGCGGCTGCGGCCGCTGAAAGACGGGTGGTAAGACACGAGCGGCAACAGCGCCAGGTCTTCGAGCGAAATGCGCTCGACCTGCGCCAGCGGGTGGCTGGCGGGCATGACCACCGCGTGGTGCCATTCGTAGCAGGGCAGGGTGACGAGTTCGTCGAAACCGCTCAGCGCTTCGGTGGCCAGGCCGATGTCGGCGACCTCGTCGATCACCATGCGTGCCACCTGTTCGGGCGAGCCCTGGTGCAGGCTGATGTTGACCTTGGGGAAACGCTTGCGCAGCTGCGCCACCGGGCCGGGCAGGAAGTAACGCGCCTGGCTGTGCGTCGTGGCGATCGACAGCGTGCCGGCGTCTTGCTGCGAATACTCTTCGCCGATGCGCTTCAGGTTGCCGACCTCGCGCATGATGATCTCGACCGCCTTGAGCACCTGCACACCCGGCTCGGTGACGCGCCGCAGGCGCTTGCCGTGGCGTGTGAAGATGTCGATGCCGAGCTCGGCTTCGAGTTCGAGAATCGCCTTCGAGATGCCGGGCTGCGAGGTGAACAGCGCCTTCGCGGTTTCGGTCAGGTTGAGGTCGCGCCGCACGGCCTCTTGCACGAAGCGGAACTGGTGCAGGTTCATGCCGGCGTCTCGTCGCGCGTCAGGGCGAGCGCGGCCTGCGCCATCGCTTCGATCACGCTGCCGACCTCGCCGATGGCGGTGCGCAGTTGCCACGCCACCTGCGGGTGCGATGCGGCCAGCTCGGCCAGCAGCAGCGGCAGGTCCTTGCGCACATGGCCGCCGGCGCCGAGGAACAAGGGCACCACGTCGACGTGCGTGCAGCCGGCCTGGGCCAGCGCGTGTCCGGCGTCCAGCAGGCCGGGCGACATGAACTCGAGGTACGCGAGCTGCACGATCAGCTGCGGTTCACGCTCGCGCACGCTGCGCGCCACCGCTTCGAAGGGCAGCGACCAGCGCGGGTCGCGGGCGCCATGGGCGAACAACATCAAGCCGCGTTGCATCTTCGAAGGTCCTATCGGTAACGAACGAGCCAGCTGAATGCCGCCATCGACATCAGCAAATACAGCGCGCTCGGCGCGGCGGCCACGATCCAGGGTGTCCAGTTGCGCAGCAGGCCGAGGTGGCCGGCCACGTTGTTGAGCAGCACGAAGCTGATGCCGAGCATGATGCCGCCGAAGACCTTCAGGCTCACGCCGCCGGCGCGTGCGTGCAGGTAGGCGAAGGGCAAGGCCAGGCCCATCATCACGAGGCAGGCGAAGGGGTAGAGCGCGCGTTTCCAGAACTGGATCTGGTGGCTTTGCGCGGCCTGTTCGTTGTCGGCCAGGTGGCCGATGTAGCGGAACAGGTCGATCGTCGACATCGTGCTCACCGGCAGCACCGCCGCCGCCACCACACCGGCCGTGAGGCTGCTCGGCCAGTCGTACTCGGCGAGCTTTTCCTCGGGCGCCTGGGCTTTGCCTTCGGTGTTGATCCAGCGCGTGATCTGCACGTCCTTGAGCGCCCAGGTCGCGTTGGCTTGCACCTTGCCGCTGCCTGCTGCGATGCGCCGCAGCAGCCGGCCGTCGGCATCGAACTCGAAGATGCGGATGTCCTGCAGCACCGCGTTCGCTGCGGCGGAACCGACGTTGACCGAATAACTGCGCTCGCCCTCGGGCGTGCTGGCATGGTCTTTCAGCCAGGCGCCGGAGCGGCCGAGCTTCATGCCGCCCTTGAAGCGCGCCTGCAGCTGGCTGGCCTGGCGCTCGCTCAACGGCGCCACGTAGTCGCCGACAAGGTAGGTCAGCACGCCGAACATCAAACCCAGGCTCGCAAGAAGAGACAGCGCGCGGCCCGGGCCGAGCCCGCCGGTGCGCAGGATCGTGAACTCCGACGACTGCGCCATGCGCGAGAGGGTGTAGATCGCGCCGATCAACACCGCGATCGGTGCGACTTCGTAAAAGTGCCCCGGCAGCAGCAACAGCGAATACAGCGCGGCATGCGCGCTGGTGTAGCCACTGCTGCCCACGTCGGAGAGCTGGTCGACGAAGTCGATGAAGTACGAGAGTGACAGGAACGCGAGCGCCACGAAGGCGACGGCCGAGACGATGTCGGCGTAGAAAAGGCGGCGTACTGTTTTCATGCGGCGCCAGCGGCGGCCGGTTGACGCCACCAGCCGAAGCGGCTGTTGTGGTGCTCGCGCCACCACAGCAACAGCATCGCGATCAAGAAGGCGCCACCGTGCGCCGCGATCAGGGCCGTGCCCATGCTGACCTTGCTGCCGGCGACCCAGGCCTGCGAGAGGTTGATGACGTTGTAGTAGACGACGAAGGCGAGCAGCGCGAACAGCAGGTTCCAGTTGCTCGCGCGCCGCGGGTTCGAGGCCGACAGGCCGATGCCGAGCAGCAGCATGTTGGCAGCGCCCAGCACCAGTCCGAGCCGCCACACCAGCTCGCCCTGGTGGCGCGGTGTGGGGTCTTGCAGCAGCTCGATGCTGGGGCGTGCCTTCGGCGGCAGGTTGTCCATGCTGGAGAGCACCTTCTCGCCGGCCAGCACACGGTAGCTCTCGAAGCGGGCGAGGGTCTTCTCGTCGCTGCGCAGGTTCTGTTCGTTGCGCTGGCCACGTGTCAGCACCAGGAAACGGTCGTCGCCATCGAGCTCGATGCGGCCGCTGCGCGCCGAGGTGATCGATTCGGTGTCGGCCAGCGACGAGAGGATGAAGACGTTGCGGCCGGTGCGGCTGTCGGCCGCATCGCGCTCGATGAAGAACACCCGCGTGCCGTCGTTCGAGGTCTGAAACTGCCCGGGCGCCACGCGCGAGAGGTCGGAGCGGCGCTCGAAGCGCTCTTTCAGTTCGACGCTGCGCTGGTTCTGCCACGGCCAGACGAACAGCGCCAGCAGCGCCACCACCAGCAACACCGGCCAGCACACCCGCAACACCGGGCCGACAAAACGCGTGAGGCCCACGCCGCTGGCGAACCAGATGACCATTTCGCTGTCGCGGTACATGCGCGACAAGGTGGCCACGACCGAAACGAACAGCGACAGCGCCAGCATCGTCGGCAAATGGCCGAGCGCCACGTAGCCCAGCAGCAGCACCACGTCTTGTGGCGCCACCTGCCCGAGCGCGGCCAGGCCGAGCGTGCGGATCAGCATCATCGTCAGCACGATGGTGAGGATCACCACCAGCGTGGCGCCGAAGTTGCGCGCCAGGTCTCGGCGCAAAGTGGAATCGAATAACATCGTCTGCTTGTCTAATAGGACTGCAGATTATGGACTTTCGTCATCAAATTCTCGGGGCCGACGCGCTGGCTGGCCTGACCTGCGACGCGCTCGTGCTGATCGTCACCGGCGAGGCCGTCGACACCACGCTCGACGCGCCGCTCGGCGCGGCACTCAGCGACGCGCTCGCGCACGACGACCTGAAGCTCAAGGCCGGCAAGAGCATCTACCTGCACCGCCCGACCGGCGTGCGCGCGCCGCGGGTCGTGTTCTCGGTCGCGGGTGCGAACACCGCCAAGGCCTTCAAGGCGGCCGCGGCGATGGGCATTCAGCAGGTCAAGGGCACCGGCGCGAAGCACGTGGCCGTGGGTTTGGCCGGCGCGGGTGAACTCGGCGCCGCGCAAGCCGAAGCGCTGGTCGCCGCGGTGAGCGACAGCGTTTATCTCTACCGCCACACCAAACCAAGCGCACCGGCGCCGGCTGTGATCAACAAGGTCACGCTGCTGTGCAGCAAGGCCGACGCCAAGGCGGTGCAACAAGGCCTGGTGCGCGGCCAGGCCATCGCGGCGGGTGTGAATCTGGCGCGCGAGTTCGCCAATCGGCCCGCCAACCACTGCACGCCGACCTACCTCGCCGAGCAGGCGAAGAAGCTCGGCAAGGAATACGGCTTGAAGGTCGAT
>JANYFX010000276.1 GCA_025359585.1 Rhizobacter sp.
GCGCTGAACACACCCTCGACCGACGCGAGCGCGGCGGTCTTTCTGCGGGTGCTGAAAGACGCCTTGTTTTCCGGGCCAGGCTCGGCCGACCTGCTGCTGCCCCGGCTGAGCTTGAGCGCGTTGCTGCCGCTGCCCGCCACACGCTGGCTCGAAGCTGCGGGCGCGCGCGTCGAGTTGTCGCACCGCGTCAACGACTTGTCTGCGCCGGGCGAGGGCTGGCGGATCGATGGCGCCCGCTTCGATCGTGTCGTGCTCGCGAGCACGGCAAGCGAAGCCGCACGGCTCGTCCAGACCATCGCGCCGGCTTGGGCTGCGACCGCATCAAGCCTGCACTACGAACCGATCGTGACCGTGTATTTGCGCGGTCAAGGTGCGCGCCTGCCCGAGCCGATGCTGGCCCTGCGCTCGGATGCCAACGCACCCGCGCAGTTCGTGTTCGACCGCGGGCAGCTCGGCGGCGAGCCTGGTTTGCTGGCCTTCGTCATCAGCGGCGCGCAGACATGGGTCGACGCAGGTCAGCAGACCACATTGCAAGCGACACTGGCTCAGGCCCGAGCCGCGCTCGGTGAGTACTTGCCGGCGCCGCTGGAGCCCGTACAGGTGCTCGCGGAAAAGCGCGCCACCTTTCGCTGCACACCGGCGCTTCAACGTTCTTCGATGCGGATCGCGCCGGGGCTGCATGCCGCGGGCGATCATGTCGTCGGCCCCTACCCGGCCACGCTCGAGGGCGCAGTTCGCAGCGGCATCGAGGCGGCTCGCGCGTTGGACTGAGAGCAGCCTTGGCCGCAGCACGTCAAGACTGAGCGCTTCCGGATTGCAGCCGTTTCTTTCGCCATGCAAAATTGCGCCGAGTTGACGGAGAATGCAAGCCATGGTGAAACGTGAGAACAAGACCCCGACGATTCAGGTCCTCGAACGGGCATTCGGCTTGCTCGACGTGCTGGCCTCCTACCAGGACCCGGTGTCGCTGAAGCGCATCAGCGAACAGACCGGTTTGCACCCGTCCACCGCCCACCGCATCCTCAACGACCTGACGATCGGCCGGTATGTCGATCGCCCCGAAGCCGGCAGCTACCGGTTGGGTATGCGCCTGCTCGAACTCGGCAATCTGGTCAAAGCGCGGCTCGACGTGCGCGACGCCGCGCTCGGCCCGATGCGCGAGTTGCACAAGTTGACGCACCAGCCGGTGAACCTCTCGATGCGCCAGGGCGACGAGATCGTCTACATCGAACGCACCTACAGCGAGCGCTCGGGCATGCAGGTCGTGCGGGCCATCGGCGGGCGCGCCCCTTTGCATTTGACTTCCGTGGGCAAACTGTTCCTGGCGCATGACGATGCCCAGCGTGTGCGCGCCTATGCCACACGCACGGGGCTGGCGGGTCACACGCGCAACAGCATCACCGAGCTCACCGCGCTCGAACGCGAACTCGCCCGCGTGACGCAGTACGGCACGGCGCGCGACGACGAAGAGCTGGAGCTGGGTGTGCGCTGCATGGCCGCCGGCATCCTCGACGACCAGGGCAAGCTCGTGGCGGGCTTGTCGATCTCGGCGCCTGCCGACCGGCTGGAGGACGCGTGGCTGGAGCGGCTCAAAGAGACCGCAGCGCAGATTTCGGCGGCGCTCGGGCACCGCACCGCGCCCGAAAGAAGCAGCGTCAGGAAGTGAGCTTGGGCAGGCCGACGACGGTCGGCGCGGGCGCCACCGGCGCTTCGTTGATCCAGCGGCGCACGCGCTCTGCGTCACCGATCCGCGAGTACTTGCCGGCTGAATCGAGGAACACCATGATCAGCTGGCGCCCGGCGAGCTTGGCTTGCATCACGAGGCAACGACCGGCTTCGGTGATGTAGCCGGTCTTCTGCAGGCCGATTTCCCACTGCGGGTTGCGAACCAGTCCGTTGGTGTTTCTGAACTGCATCGGCCGGTTTCCGACTTCGACCTGGTATTCCGGCGAGGTCGACAACTCGCGGATGATCTGGTGTTCGTGCGCCGCCTTGACCAGCGTGGCAAGGTCACGCGCGCTCGACTGGTTCTTGCTCGACAGGCCCGTCGGCTCGACGTAGTGCGTGTCGTTCATGCCGAGCTCACGCGCCTTGCTGTTCATGGCGGCGACGAACGCCTCGAGCCCGCCCGGGTAGGCACGGCCCAGCGCGTGCGCAGCGCGGTTCTCCGAAGACATCAGCGCCAGGTGCAGCATTTCTTCGCGGCTGAGTTGGGTGCCCACCTTGAGGCGCGAGCGGCTGCCTTTTTCGGTGTCCACGTCGTCCTGGCTGACGCTGAGCATCTCTGCGAGCGGCAGTTTCGCTTCGGTCACGACCACTGCGGTCATCAGCTTCGTGAGCGAGGCGATCGGCAAAATGGCTTCGGAATTCTTGCTGAAGAGCACTTCGTTGGTTTCGGAGTCGAGGACGAGCGCCACGCTCGACTTCAAGTTGAGTGCATCGGCAGTGTTCTGCAGGCCGTACAACTGCCCGAACGACGGGCGCGCCGGCTCGAAGCGCACAACGGTGGCAAGTTGGCGCGATGAAACGCGCCGGCCCGAACGCAGCAGCGCCTGCTTGGTGGCGCGCGACGAGGCTGACGAAGCCGAATGGGCTTTCTTTTTCGCGCTGGTTCGCTGGGCAGCGTCTGCCGACGAGGGCAGCGCGAGGGCAACGGCGGCAACCAATGCCAGCAGCCCGGTTGTTACAAACTTGTGAATGGTTGCCACAGCAGTCCTTTTGCGCCAATGCGTCAAATGTACGTGAAACGAAAAAAGCGCGCAAGATCAAAACCTTACGCGCTTTTCCTCAAGTCAGTACTTGGAAGCTGGGTTTCGTTAAATAGTTACCCTTGTGCAGCGACGCGCTCGATCTTGCTGTGCAGCTTGTTCAACGCGGAAAGATAGGCTTTGGCTGACGCCACCACGATATCCGGGTCCGATCCCACGCCATTAACGACCCGGCCCCCGTGTTGCAGCCGCACCGTCACTTCGCCCTGTGATTCTGTGCTGCCCGACGTGATGGCATTGACCGAATAGAGCAGCATTTCGGCGCCAGTAGCGAGCTTGGACTCGATCGCCTTCAGGCTCGCGTCGACCGGGCCGTTGCCGTCGCTTTGCGCCTGGTGCTCGACCTCGCCGGCCGCGAAGGTCACGCTCGCGTGCGGCCGCTCGCCGGTCTCCGAATGCTGCGACAGCGCCACGAAACGGTAGTGCTCGTGCTCGGCAGTGAGCGACTCGTCCATCACGAGTGCGAGGATGTCTTCGTCGAAGATGTCGCTCTTGCGGTCGGCCAACTCCTTGAACTTGGCGAAGGCCGCGTTGATCTCGGCTTCGGACTCCATCTGGATGCCGAGTTCGGTCAGCCGCATCTTGAACGCGTTGCGGCCCGAGAGTTTGCCCAACACGATCTTGTTCGCCGCCCAGCCCACGTCTTCGGCCCGCATGATCTCGTAAGTGTCGCGCGCCTTGAGCACGCCGTCCTGGTGGATACCGGAAGCGTGCGCGAAGGCGTTGGCGCCGACGACCGCCTTGTTCGGCTGCACGACGAAACCGGTGGTCTGCGCGACCAAGCGCGAGATCGGCACGATCTGCGTCGTGTCGATGCCGAGGTCGAGCTTGAAGTAGTCGCGCCGTGTCTTCACCGCCATCACCACTTCTTCGAGCGAACAGTTGCCCGCGCGCTCGCCCAGCCCGTTGATCGTGCACTCGACCTGGCGCGCACCGCCGATCATCACGCCGGCGAGCGAGTTGGCGACCGCCATGCCGAGGTCGTTGTGGCAATGCACCGACCAGACCGCCTTGTCGGCGTTCGGAATGCGCTGGCGCAGGTTCAGGATGAAATTGCCGTACAGCTCGGGGATCGCGTAGCCCACGGTGTCGGGCACGTTGATCGTGGTCGCACCTTCGTTGATCACGGCTTCGAGCACGCGGCACAGGAAGTCGGGGTCGGAGCGGTAACCGTCTTCCGGCGAGAACTCCACGTCGCCTGAAAGGTTGCGGGCGAAACGCGTCGACAGGCGCGCCTGCTCGAACACCTGGTCGGGTGTCATGCGCAGCTTCTTTTCCATGTGCAGCGCGCTGGTCGCGAGGAACAGGTGGATGCGCGTCGAGTGGCCGCCTTTCAAGGCTTCGGCAGCACGCGAAATGTCGCGGTCGTTGGCGCGGGCCAGCGAGCAGATGGTGCTGTCCTTGATCGCGTGCGCGATCGCTTTCACGCACTCGAAATCGCCGTTCGACGAGGCCGCAAAACCGGCTTCGATCACGTCGACCTTCAGGCGTTCGAGCTGGCGCGCGATGCGCAGCTTTTCGTCCTTGGTCATCGAAGCGCCGGGCGACTGTTCGCCGTCGCGCAAGGTGGTGTCAAAGATGATGAGTTTGTCGGCCATGCAAATGCTCCTGGTGAACCCTGGTTATCTTAGGCGAGCGCCTGTTCGGTGCCCTGCTTCGCCACGCTGCCCGAGCGGCTCAAGCCGGAAGCGATGGCCTTGAGCGAAGCCGACACGATGTTTGCGTCGATGCCAACACCGAACAGGGTTTGCGACTCACCGACGCGCAGTTCCAGGTAGGCCACCGCGCGTGCATCGGCACCGCTGCCGATCGCGTGCTCGTGGTAGTCGAGCACACGCAGCGCGGCGCCGGTCGCTTCGTTGAGGCCGGCGACGAATGCATCGATCGGGCCGGTGCCCACACCGTTGACGTGCATGGTCCGTGCGCCGATCGTCACATCGGCATTCAGGCGCACGACACCCTCACCCTGCTCGGCGATCACCGGGTGCGAGACAGCATTGCGGCTCTCGGCACCGAGGCCGTATTCACGCTCGAAGATGCGCCAGATGTCGGCCGCGACGAGCTCTTTGCCGCTGTCGTCCATCACCGCTTGAACGGCCTGGCTGAACTCGATCTGCAGGCGCCGTGGCAGCTCCAAGCCGTACTCGCTTTCGAGCAGGTAGGCGATACCACCCTTGCCCGACTGGCTGTTGACGCGGATGACAGCGTCGTAGCTGCGGCCCAGATCCTTCGGGTCGATCGGCAGGTAAGGCATCTGCCAGACATCGGCTTCCTTGCGGGCGGCGAAAGCCTTCTTGATCGCGTCCTGGTGCGAGCCGGAAAACGAGGTGTAGACCAAGTCGCCAGCGTACGGGTGGCGCGGGTGCACCGGCAGCTGGTTGCAGTGCTCGACACAGCGCCGCACTTCGTCGATGTCGGAGAAGTCGAGCTTTGGCGCCACACCCTGGGTGTACAGGTTGAGCGCGATGTTGACCAGATCGACGTTGCCGGTGCGCTCACCGTTGCCGAACAGGCAACCTTCGATGCGGTCGGCCCCGGCCATCAAGGCAAGCTCGCCCGCAGCCGTGCCGGTGCCGCGGTCGTTGTGCGGGTGGACGGAGAGAACGATCGCGTCGCGTCGCTGCAGATTCCGGTGCATCCACTCGATCATGTCAGCGAAGACGTTCGGCGTGGAATGCTCCACCGTTGACGGCAGGTTGACGATGCACGGTCGCTCACGCGTCGGCTGCCACGCCTCGGTCACCGCGTCGACCACACGCTTCGAAAACGCGAGCTCGGTGCTCGAGAACATCTCGGGCGAGTACTCGTAGTGGAAATCTGTCTCGGGCTGGGCCTGCGCCAGTGCCTTCACCAGACGCGTGTTCGTCACCGCCAGCTCGACGATCTGGTCCTCACTCATGCCCAGCACCACGCGCCGCATCACCGGCGCGGTCGCGTTGTAGAGGTGGACGATCGCGCGCTTCGCGCCTTGCAGCGATTCGAAGGTGCGGCGGATAAGCGGCTCGCGGGCCTGCGTCAGCACCTGGATCGTCACGTCGTCGGGGATCAGCTTCTGCTCGATCAGCATCCGCACGAAGTCGAAGTCGGTCTGCGACGCCGACGGGAAGCCGACCTCGATCTCCTTGAAGCCGATGCGCAGCAGCATCTGGAACATCTTCAGCTTGCGGCCGCTGTCCATCGGCTCGATCAGCGCCTGGTTGCCGTCGCGCAGATCGGTGCTGAGCCAGATCGGCGCCTCGGTCAGCACGGCATCGGGCCAGCGGCGGCCGGCCAGCGCGACCGGTGCGAAGGGTCGGTATTTCTGCTGCGGGTTTTTCAACATGGTGGTTCCAGAAGAGTCGGGGTGGACCAGCAGCTGTTGAAATGACAAACGGCCCGCTGCTGGTTGCATGCGGGCCGTTGAGGTCGAAACGTGTTGACGTGTGCGATCAGCGAGCCCGCGGGTCTCCTAGAAGAAGCAGTAGCGTGATTGCGGGCAGGAAAGTCATGGGCTGAACTCTAACATGCGGGCTTCAACGATGCAGCCCTTGTTCGTCGGGGTCATCGGTCGAGGTGACGATCACACTGGTGCGCCTGCCCTTCATCCTGCGCCAGCCGTAGATGGCGTAGCCCGACAAGCCGTAGATGCAGAAGATCGCGAACAGCAGCTTCGGCGGGTCCAGCGCGACCAAGGCGATCGCCAGCGCGATCGCGACGATCACGATGAAAGGAACGGTGCGCCGCGAGCCCACGACCTTGAAGCTGTAGTACGGCGCATTCGTCACCATCGACAGCCCGGCAAAAAGCGTCACTGCGAATGCGGTGTACGCCAGCGCGGGTATCTGTGACACGCCCTTGAAACCCGCGTCATCGACGACCCAGATCAAGCCGATCACGAGGGCCGCAGCGGCCGGGCTCGGCAAACCCTGGAAGAAGCGCTTGTCGACCACGCCGATGTTGACGTTGAAGCGCGCCAGCCGAAGCGCCGCGCCCGAGATGTAGACAAACGCGGGAATCCAGCCCGCCTTGCCCAGGTCCTTGAGCGCCCAGATGTAGACGATCAGCGCCGGCGCCGCCCCGAAACTCACCATGTCGGACAAGCTGTCCATCTGCTCGCCGAACGCGCTCTGCGAGTTCGTCATGCGCGCGACGCGGCCGTCGAGGCTGTCGAGCACCGCGGCGCAGAACACCGCGATGCAGGCCAGCTCGAAGCGACCGTTGATCGCCATCACGATCGCATAGAAGCCCGAGAACAGCGCCGCCAGCGTGATGGCGTTGGGCAGCATGTAGAGCCCCTTGCGCCGCGGTCGGGTTTCGGCCGCGAGCACGGGCTCGTCGTCAGGAAGATTCGGAGCTTCGTTCATGCACCCGAGGATACGCCTGCGTCTGTGCGATCAGTTCTTCGACTGATCGACCAGACGGTTCTTCTTGATCCACGGCATCATCGCGCGCAACTGCTCACCCACCACTTCGATCGGGTGCTCGGCGGTGATGCGGCGACGCGACATCAGCGTCGGTGCACCCGCACGGTTCTCGACGATGAAGCTCTTCGCGTATTCGCCGGTCTGAATGTCCTTCAGCACCTGCTTCATCACCTTCTTGGTTTCGTCGGTGATGATGCGCGGCCCGGTCACGTACTCGCCGTATTCGGCGTTGTTCGAGATCGAGTAGTTCATGTTGGCGATGCCGCCTTCATAGATCAGGTCGAC
>JANYFX010000277.1 GCA_025359585.1 Rhizobacter sp.
GACGCGCCCATCGTGGGCGCCGGTCAGATTCGGCGGTAGTCATCCGGCGTTGTCGCCAGCGGCGACAGCTCGCCCAGGCGTCGCAGCATCGCCAGCGGATCGGCGTCGATCTGCAACAGATCGAGTTGCGTCTGCGTCATGAAGCCTTGTTTCCGGCTCTGCTGCAGGAAGGCCAACAGCGAATCGTAGTAGCCCGCCACGTTGAGCAGGCCGAGCGGCTTGTCGTGGTAACCCAGCTGCCGCCACGACCAGACTTCAAACAGCTCTTCGAAGGTGCCGATGCCACCTGGCAGCGCGAGGAAGGCGTCGCTGCGTTCGGCCATCATCATCTTGCGCTCGTGCATGGTCTCGACCACGTGCAATTCGGTCAGGCCGGTGTGGCCGAGTTCGCGCGCCATCAGCGACTGCGGGATCACACCGACGACGGCGGCATCGGAGGCAAGGGCTGCATCGGCCACGACGCCCATCAAGCCGGCGCGCCCGCCACCGTAGACCAGCTGCCAGCCGCGCCGGCCGATCTCGGTGCCGACGGCCCGCGCGGCGTCGGCATGGAGGGCCGACTCGCCGGGGCGCGAGCCGCAGTAGACGCAGATCGAGAGTGTGTTCATCGCACCATTCTCAGGCCACGAAGCGCTGCCACAGCGCTGCCGACCAGATGCCGGCGCACAGCAGCAGCGAGAGGAACACGGCGGCACTGGCCAGGTCCTTGGCGCGCTTGGACAAATCGTGCAGCTCGTACGACACCCGATCGATCGCCGCTTCGATGCCGGAGTTGAGCAGCTCGACGATCAGCACCAGCATCAGCGAACCGGCGAGCAGCGCGATCTCGACCCAGCCGCGCCCGAGCCAGAACGCCGTCGGGAACAGCAACGCGGCGAGCCAGAACTCCTGCCGGAACGCGCTCTCGCCGCGGTAGGCGCTTGCCAGGCCGGCCATCGAATAACCGGTGGCGCGGATCACGCGGTCCAGCCCGGTGCGTCCTTTGTGCGGGTTGCTCATGCGGCGGAATTGTGCCTTGCGCACGGCCGTCGCCAGGCCCGGGTCATGCAGCCGTTGCCGGTGGTTCCGGGACCAGGCGCGTGCCACACAGCGCGTCGTGCCAGAACTGGCGTTGCGGGTGCAGCAGGGCCAACAATCCGTAGGCGACCATGCCGACGGCGACGGCAACGGCGAAATTAGGCCCCACGCCGACCTTCCATCCGTTGACAGAAGCCAGCAAGACGGCTGGCGCGAACCAAGCATAGCTCGCGATGTACCGCGCCAGCGCCCGCAACCGGCTCAACGGCTCGCCTCGCGCCGTGACGACTCGGATGCGCCAGGTCTGCATCGGCAGTGTTTGACCGCGAACCGACCAGAACCAGGTGAAGTACGCCGCGTACATCACGAACGAAATGACACCCAGCGGCGTGTCGGTTCGCAAGGCGTATCGCTGGCCAGTGGCGGCGTTGAACGCCGCTCCAATCGCCGCCGGAATCAGCAGCATTCCGAACAGGATCAGGCCTTCGTAGACAAAACACGCCATGCGTCGCGACAGGCTGGGTGCGGCCGCCAACGCCGCACCGGCTTCGAGGCGCCCGCTCATTGGCGCTGTGCAGGCTCGGCTTCGGAGGCCTTCGCGGACCGTGTGGCCGCAGCCTGTGGCCCGCGCTTGGGCAACAGGGTTTCCTTGTTCACGAACTCGGGGGTGGCAGCAATCTTCGGCAATCCGGTTTGCTGATGCGACGGGGGTGTTGGGCGCTTGGACATCAGCGTCGTGGTCGCCCCCGGGCTGGCGCGCGTCAGCGTGGGCTCGACCTGTTTTGGCGGTGCCGCGAGGGCCGGGTTCGGCACCAGATTCGATTTGGCCTGGGACGCATCGCGCGCAGCGGCTGGAGCCGGCGAAGCCGGTGCCGAAGCGGGCACGGCCCGAGCCGCGAGTTGTCGCTTCTGTTCGGGCGACAGCGCCTGGTAGGACTCCCAGCGTGCCTGGCGGTCCTTGGCCGGCAACTGTTTGGCTTCCTGGTAGTTCAGGCGCGCCTGACCGCGCTCTTGCGGGGTCATCTTCGCCCACTCGGCCATGCGCGCCTGAACGCGCGACTGTTCGTCGGCCGACATGCGCGGGAAACGGGCCGACAACTCCAGCCACTTCTGCTTGCGCGGCGCGTCAATAGCCGACCAGTCGCGCTCGAGTGGCTTCAGTACCGCTTGTTGGGCTGGCTTCAATTCTTGCCAGCGCGTGCCCTGTTCTGCCGCTGGTTTTGCCGCGAGTTTCGCGGGTGGGCTGGACGGTGCCGCAGCCCTTGCGGAGAGACAGAAACAAAGCGCCAGCAGCGTGGCCCCGGCGGCGAGCTGACGAGGCCAGGCGGTCAATGCAGCGCGCAGGCGGGGCGACATGGCCGGCCCTGTCACTCGCGCGGTGTTTTGAGGAACTCGGCGAACCCGGCGTCGCTGTAAGCCACCGGTGGCAAGTCGTCGGCCAGCAGGGCGGCATCGATCTCGGCGGCCACCGCAATCTGCGCATTAGTTTGCGACTGCTGAATCAGCACCAGACCGGCGATCAGGGCCACGGCCGGCAGCACGGCTGCGAGTTTCATCCACCAGCCCGAACCGGCCCGGCCGAGCAAGGCAGCGCCCGCCGCAGAAACGCCCACAACGGGCGCGGCGCTGGCTGCGCGGCTGGCGCGAGCTTGATCGAGGGCCTTTTCACGCGCGAAGCGCAGGCGCTCCCCAATGTCGGCGCCGAGGTCTTGCGAACGCTCGGTCAGGCGCGCCGCAACCCGCAGCGCGAAGCGGGACTGCAAGGTGTCGAGCGTGGCGGGTTGGGCGGAGAAGGGCACGGCAGCAGGGGGTGAAATCGTCAGGTTGTTCATAGCGTGATTCCCTTTGTCTTCAAGGCTTTTGCCAAGGCGTGCACAGCGCGCGAGCAGTGCGTCTTGACGCTGCCCTCCGAGCAGCCCATGGCTTCCGCAGTCTCGGCAACATCGAGCTCCTCCCAGTAACGCAGCAGGAACGCTTCTCGTTGACGCCCGGGCAACTGGGCCACCTCGGTTTCGATGGCTAGCAGGATTTGCGCCCGAGAGAACGAGTCGGCAGCGCTTTCAGACGCGAGCGAACCACCCAGGCCTTGCAAGGTCTCGAGGATGTCGAAGTCGTCGCCGTCCGGTCCTTCGAAGTCGGAAAAGTTCCTGACGACGGCGTTGCGCACCTTCTTGCGGCGAAACCAGTCCATCGTCGCGTTCGACAGGATGCGCTGGAACAGCAACGGCAGTTCCGCCGCCGGGCGATCGACGTATTTTTCGGCCAACCGGATCATCGTGTCTTGCACGATGTCGAGCGCGGCGTTTTCGTCACGAACGGCGTACAGCGCCCGTTTGAAGGCGCGTTTTTCGACGCTCTTGAGAAAGTCGGAGAGTTCTTTGTCGGATGCCAAGTAGACCTGACCTCAGGCTGCGCGCCCGGAGAGACGGCCGCGATTATGTCACTCGGCCCACGAGGGTGCGGCATTGCAGCAATGCGGTGCCATAATCCTTGGCTGCACACCAGTTTGGCCGCAGGCCGAGTGCCCAACCGGGGCGCTTGGTGACTCGGCCCTCAGGCACCCAACCCGTCTCACGAGGACGAGGGGAGGCGCACCGATGGTTTTTCGTCAGAGAAATTCACAAAGGTCTTTTGAACATGGACATTTCCGCTGCAGAAGTCAAGCGCGCTGCCTCGGCGCAAGCGCAGTCTTCGACCACAGAGCCCAACGGCTCTGAAATCCTGATCCGCTGCCTTCAAGCCGAAGGCGTGAAATTCCTCTGGGGCTACCCCGGCGGAGCGGTTCTCTACATCTACGACGCGCTCTACAAACAAGACACGATCGAGCACGTCTTGGTGCGCCACGAGCAGGCGGCCGTGCACGCTGCCGATGGCTACGCACGCGCCACGGGCGAAGTCGGCGTCGCGCTCGTCACCTCGGGCCCGGGCGTCACCAATGCCGTCACCGGTATCGCCACCGCGTACATGGACTCGATCCCGATGGTGATCATCACCGGGCAGGTTCCCACGCCGGCGATCGGCCTCGACGCCTTCCAGGAATGCGACACCGTCGGCATCACGCGCCCCATCGTGAAGCACAACTTCCTCGTGAAAGACGTGCGCGATCTGGCGATGACGATGAAGAAGGCCTTTCACATCGCCCGCACCGGGCGGCCCGGGCCGGTGGTGGTCGACATCCCGAAAGACGTGTCGCAGTACCGCGCCCCGTTCCACTACCCCGAGCGGGTCGAGATGCGCTCGTACAACCCGGTGCGCAAAGGCCATGGCGGGCAGATCCGCAAGGCTGTACAGCTGTTGCTCGGTGCCAAGCGCCCGTACATCTACACGGGCGGCGGTGTGGTGCTCGGCAATGCCGCACCCGAGTTGCGCGAGCTCGCCAACCTGCTGGGTTTTCCGGTCACGAACACGCTGATGGGCCTGGGCGCGATGCCCTCGAGCGACCCGAAGTTCCTGGGCATGCTCGGCATGCACGGCACGTACGAAGCCAACATGACGATGCAGAACTGCGACGTTCTGCTGGCCGTCGGCGCGCGCTTCGACGACCGCGTGATCGGCAACCCGAAGCACTTCGCGTCGGTGGAACGCAAGATCATCCACGTCGACATCGATCCGTCGTCGATCAGCAAGCGCGTGCGTGTCGACATCCCGATCGTCGGCGACGTGAAAGACGTGCTGCAGGAGCTGATCGCGCAGATTCGCGACGCCCACGCCAAGCCCGATGTGCCATCCATCTCGGCCTGGTGGAAGCAGATCAACGAGTGGCGCAAGAAGGATTGCCTGAGCTTCAAGAACAGCACCGAGGTGATCAAGCCGCAGTACGTCGTGCAAACCTTGTGCGACTTGACGAAGGACAGCGATGCCTACATCACCTCAGATGTCGGCCAGCACCAGATGTGGGCCGCGCAGTACTACCGCTTCGAGGAGCCGCGCCGCTGGATCAACTCGGG